>NZ_JAIUMX010000044.1:0-28011 GCF_022565315.1 Cyclonatronum sp.
ATTGTTTACTCATAATGGACATCAGTTTAAGGGAGGATTGGTGGCTATGAAAGGTGAATTATGAATTGGTTTATTGAAGTATGTCGTTTGATTTTCTTATAGTTGCAGTTTATAACGCACAAATTAGCGAAAATTTTACTTCAGTTTAAAATAAATGCAGCAATCTAAGCCAAAAGAAAAAGCCCGGCGTCTAAACCGGGCTTTTTGGAGAAAACCTTTCGGGCTTTCATAATCACTAACTACTACTACTACTTAACTACTATGAAACTGATATGATTACCTGCGCTGTGCCGGTGGTCTGCGTGGCAGGCTTGGGTGCGCAATCATCGGGAACTCGCCGGTGAGGGTATTGAGGAAGGCAACGATATCGTCAACCTCTTCCTGCGTAAACTGCCGCTGGAGCTGCGCATGGCCCATAATTGCAACAGCTTCTTCAAGGGTTGGTACGCTGCCGTCGTGGAAATATGGGTAAGTGAGTGCAATGTTGCGAAGCGGAGCTACGCGGAATACAAACTGATCGCCCGGGTATCCGGTAATGGCGCCTCGGCCTACGTCTTCACCGCCGAGGTGAGAGAATTCCATGAAGAGATTTCCGCCGAGCAGCGGCCCGTGGTGGCAGCTTGCACAGCCGGCATCCTGGAAGAGGGAGAGCCCGCGAAGCTCCTGATCGTTCAGGATTTCAAAGTTGCCTTCGAGATAGTGATCGAATGGCGAACCCGGGGTGAGCAGGGTACGCTCGAAAGCTGCAATGGCTTTGGCTACATTTTCGAAAGTGAGCGGATCTTCTTCATCGGGGAAAGCTGCTTCGAAATAAGGCAGGTAACCGGTGTTATAGAGGCGGTTTACAGCTTCAGGCGGGGTGAGGTCCATTTCAACGTGGGCCTGAATCGGGCCTTTGGCCTGCTCTTCGAGGGTGGCTGCGCGGCCATCCCAGAATTGTGCTTTCAGGAAGGCAGCATTAAATACGGTTGGTGAGTTTCTCGGGCCAACCTGAGCCCCTTCACCGATGGCACGGGCACGGTGATCAACACCGGCTGCACCAACTACGTGGCAGGAATTACAGCTGATGATGCCGGAGCGGGAAAGTTTAGGCTCAAAAAACAGCTTGTGGCCAAGGTCGATGCGCTCAGGGGTGCGGATATTATCTTCCGGATCTTCAACATCTGCCGGCAAAACCTGGAATAAAGGGTGTGGTGTAACAGGTGCTTCAGCGGTTTGATCTGCGCCCTGCTGACAGCTCAGAATACCAAACAATGCGAATAGTGAGATTAACACAAGCAGTAGCATTGCAGGCCTGCTTCGGGTTTCAGAACTTAAATAATAGTACATAACAGTTCTTTTTTAATGGTAATAAGGCAAATCGGGGGAGAAATGCTAACGGTATTATAATATCACTATTCGAATAGTTGTACAAATCTTTTTCACGTAAAATTCATCAAAGCTTTAAAACTAATTGTTCCGAGAAGAACTTTTTGATTTGGGCAGATAATCTGAATTCATGGCGGTATTCACATTTTCATGTACTTAATTCTTTGTATGTTCGTATCATTAAGCAAAGAAATTAACTCCGTTTTACGCATGTGTGAGTATAAACTGAACACAAAATTAAGATCAACAGGGGTTTTGGTACTCCTGGGGGGCCTTGCGCTCTTGCTGTCATCCTGCGCCATGTCGGGCCTGATGGAGGCACAAACGCAGCTCAGAACATCCTTTGCCTCCGGTGATATTGGCCGTTCCCAGCAGCTGCTCGATCAGTTCGGCAGAAGTGTGTACCGCCCGCAGGATCAGGTGCTCCTTAACTTAGAGCTCGGTACTATAAGCTATTTTAACGGCAATCACCGGCAGAGTATGGAGTACTTTCAGCGTGCAGAGCAGGAGATTGACCGCCTCTTCGGAACTTCTGTTGAGCGCAATATTCGGGCGTTCCTCGTAAACGACGGGCAACTGGAGTATCAGGGTGAGGATTATGAGGATGTGATGCTGAATCTATTCAATGCACTTTCTGCAATTCATCTTGGCGATCTGGAAGCGGCTACGGTAGAGGCAAGGCGCGCTTCCTTTAAACTGGAAAACCTGTCGATTCGTTACGACGGCCTTGTCGAAACCCTCTCCCGGCAGGATACTACCAAAACAGATACGAGCCCGGGCTGGAGCCGGGGCCGTACGAATATTCAGTCGAGCCCGTTCGGGCATTATCTGAGCTACGTTGTTTTTTCGAGGCAGGGCCGCGAAGATAATGCCCGCATCGAGTATGAGCGGTTTCTGCGAACGTTTGCACGAAATTTCCCCGGCCAGCGGTTTGCTCAGCCAACACGGGGGGGCGCCGCTACCACAGCTGCCCCGGCTGGCAGGGTTCCGGAAGCAGGCAATGTGATGCTTATTGGTTTTGGTGGCCTTTCACCCAGTAAAGAATCAAATGAGCTTCGTATTTATTCAAACAACTTGAGTACCTACATCAAATACGCTGTTCCGTCATTAAAACTGCATCCCACTGCTATAAGCAGGGTGGAAGCAGTTATTAACGGAACGCAAACGGTAACACTGCCCATGCTCGATGATTTTGCCGCTACGGCTCAGGATGTTTTCAATGTAAGGCGCCCCCTCATCGTAACAAGGGCAATTATCCGTTCAACCTTAAAGCATTTGGGAAATCAGGCCGGTCAGCGTGCTGCAGCACGGGAGTTCGGCGAAACCGGCAGGGCCGTTGCCCAGCTGGTCGGGTTTCTTGTTACTGAAACCACAGAGGTGGCTGACTTGCGCAGCTGGCAGACTATGCCCGGCCGTGTGTACGGCCAAACGGTAAGTTTGCCACCGGGTACGCATGAAATCAGTATTCGGTATTTTGACCGCAGTAACCGTATCATTCATCAACAAACCCATAACCTTGAAGTTACCGCCGGCCAAAACCTGCAGATAGCGGA
The DNA here is from genome assembly GCF_022565315.1 of Cyclonatronum sp. Classification (NCBI taxonomy): domain Bacteria; kingdom Pseudomonadati; phylum Balneolota; class Balneolia; order Balneolales; family Cyclonatronaceae; genus Cyclonatronum; species Cyclonatronum sp. The sequence continues at coordinate 2,922 of NZ_JAIUMX010000044.1, forward strand.
AACCTTTTTCCCTGGCTAAGTTTTAATGGTGCACGGTACCCATCCTTCAAAAAAACAACCTATGAGACTACATTACATCCCCATACTTGTTCTGAGCATTTTGCTGGCAGCCTGTGCTTCAACGCCGCGGACTCCGCTATGGCTTACGAGCCCGGGTGAAGTTTATCCTGAGCGGCAGTACCTTACGGCTATAGGTTCCGGTAATTCGCTGCATGCGGCGCAAAATAATGCAATCGGCAACCTCGCCCGTACTTTTCGTGCCGATGTGCGCGCGAGTCAGACCCTGGTTGATGATTACCTCGAAACCGTACGGGATGAGGATATCAATCTTGCACGCGTAACCAGCCTCATTTCGACCACACAAGTTGAGTCGAATCTGGAAATGCTGAATGTGCAGACCTATGAAACCCATCAGGACGGGCAGACCTTTTATGTACTTGCCGGTTTCGAGCGGCTGCCCACTTCAACGGTGTACTCGCGCGAGATTACGAACAACGATATGATTATTGAATCGCTGTTGGGTCAGGCGGCCCGCGAAAACGGTGTGATCCGGAAAATGGGTTTTTACCGCTCAGCGCTGGTTATCAGTCAGATTAATGAAAACCTATCACTGCAGCGCGATCACATCCTCAACCGCACGGTGCCTTTCAACCCTGAAACCGAGCGGCGTCTGGAAATAGACCGCCGGTTAGATGAACTCGCAGCACAGGCTACGGTGCGTATCCAAACGCCGGCTGACTTCCCCCGCGAGCTTGAAGGCGCGCTGCGGAGTGTTTTTCAGGAGCTCGGGTTTACGTCAGGCGATGGCGTATCTTCTGCCCTGCTTGATGTAAGTGCCGCTTTCGTAACCGAAGTAACAGACCTCGGCCGCGATGATGCAGCATTCCGCCACTGGACGGTCACCGTTGATATTAAAGACAATCAGACCCGTACCGATTTCCGGACCTTTTTTCATGAAGGCCGGGCAGGTGCCGCTTCCGACGATCAGGCTGTGCGCCGCGCCGCCCGTGATGCGCGAAATGTGGTAGAGCGTCCGTTTAAAAACTTTGTGGAAGAACAGCTCCGGGATCTTATCCGGAACTAAGCCGGTTCAGGCTTCCGTATTTTCCTTTATCCTTTTCACCCAATCTTTCCATTTGTATGATGAATCAACCTGCTATTTTTCGTGCCGCTGTTTTGTTTGCTTTTGCCTTGTTCTTAACAGCCTGCGGCGGCGGGCCAAGCCAAACGGTAACCCGTGTAGGTGCCGATGATACGCCCGATCTTTCCGGGCGCTGGAACGACCGAGATGCCCGCATCGTATCAGAAACCATGATTAGCGATGTTCTGCGCCGCCCCTGGCTTCAGCGTTTTAAAGACGCCACAGGCCGCGATCCGGTCGTGATTGTCGGCCGGGTGCAAAACGACAGTATGGAACACATCGATACGGAGGTCTTCACCAAAGATCTGGAGCGCGAGCTTATCAATTCTGGTGAAGTCCGTTTCGTGGCGGGCGGCAATGTTCGGGCCGACATCCGCGATGAGCGTCAGCAGCAGCAGCAGTACGCTTCCTTCGAAACCGTTAAAAACCTCGCACAGGAACTGGGCGCTGATTTCATGCTCGTTGGCAACATCAACTCCATCATTGATGAATCCGTTGACAGGCGGCAGGCTGTTATTTTCTACTCGGTAAATCTCGAGCTCGTTAATGTGGAAACCACTGAAAAAGTCTGGATTGGCAACGAGCAGATTCGAAAAGTTATTGAACGCCGCTCAATACGGTAGCATGTTTTTGTAGGGGGATGCGGTACCGGGCCTGAAACCCGCCCGGTGTAGGTCCGCTCAGTTTACTGCCTTTTTGTGCAATACGCTTTGCAACTATTAACAGGGCCGGGGGAAATCATAACACCCTCCGGCCCTGTGCTGTTGGAATGCAGCTTAGCAATCTGTTACTTTCGGATTCGCAAGTTCTACTAATTAATCTGATACTATGAATCCGAAAGTTAGCTACCGACTGTTGGGGGCGTTGTTGTGTTTGCTGGTAATCCCGCTGGGGGTTACGGCACAGCAGGTCCCGGTCGCTTTTGAGGGAGCGACCATTTATCCGATCTCATCAGAACCCATCGAAAACGGGGTTCTTGTTGTGCACGAAGGCAAAATTGTAGCCGTTGGTGCGGCAGGCTCGGTGAGCATCCCCGCTGATGCCGAGCGCCGCGATGCCAGCGGCTTTATCATTATGCCCGGCCTTGTTGATACGCATTCACATATTGGCGGCGGCGACGGCGGCGACCGCTCCTCGCCCCTCCACCCCGATGTGCGCATTATGGATGCCATTGATGTGCGCTCCGATACCTTCAAAAAAGCCCGTACCGGCGGCGTAACGACCGCAAACGTGATGCCGGGCTCGGGGCACCTGCTCAGCGGGCAAACCATCTACCTAAAGCTGCGCAATGCCCGCACCATTTACGATATGCTCATCCCCGATGCGCGCCTGCGCGATGGGTTTGCGGGCGGCATTAAGATGGCCAACGGTACCAATCCGCTGCGTGCGGCGCCGTTCCCCGGCACACGGGCGCGGTCGGCAACGCTTCAGCGGGGTTTGTTCATCGAAGCGGAGGCCTACAGGGAGCGCCTTCAGAATGAAGAAAATGTGCCGCGTAACCTGCGTCTTGAGCCGATAGTGGAAGCCCTCAACGGCGACCGCATCGTCCATTTCCATACGCACCGCCACGATGACATCCTCACTGTGCTGCGCATGCAGCGCGAGTTTGGCTTCCGGGTAGTACTGCACCACGTAACTGATGCCTGGCTCGTAGCCGACGAAATTGCCGCAGCCGGCGTGCCCAGCTCCATTATTGTGCTCGATACCCCCGGCGGTAAGCTTGAAGCCGTGAACCTGCTTTATAAATCAGGCCGTGTTCTGGAGGAAGCCGGAGCCGAAGTGTCGTTTCACACCGACGACGGTGTAACCGATTCCCGCCTGTTTTTCCGGATGGCCGCTTTTGCCGTTCGTGACGGCATGAGCCGGCAGAAAGCGCTTGAAGCCCTCACCCTCGCAGCTGCCCGTCAGCTCGACATGGAAGACCGCGTGGGTTCGCTCGAGCCAGGCAAAGATGCCGACTTCATCCTGCTCACCGGCGATCCCTTCAGCGTGTACACGCACGTGCAGCAAACCTGGATTGAAGGCATCAAGGTCTTCGACCGCGCCAACCCGGATCAGCTGCCATACGCCACAGGCGGCCACGAAATATTCCGCGGCGATTACTTTGACCACTATTCGGTAGGAGGTGCACAATGAGACGGTTCTCAATAATTTCCGCACTTTTTTTCCTGGGATGGATGCTCGCCGGCTGCTCAGCGCCGGTTGCGCAGCTCAACGCCCAGAACATTGCCGTTAAAGGCGGCATCGTGTACACCATGGCCGGCGACCCGATTGAAGACGGCGTTGTGCTCATCCGCAACGGTAGGATTGAGCGCGTTGGGCCGGCTTCCAGGGTGAGCATCCCCGACGGTTACGAGGTGTTTGAAGCGCCGGTCGTTACGCCCGGCATTATCGACACGCGCTCGGTTGTGGGGCTGGCTGGCATTCTTAATATCCCGCACGATCAGGATCAGCTCGAAACTTCCAACCCGTTCCAGCCGGACCTGCGCGCGATTGATGCCTACAATGCCCGTGAAGATCTGGTTGTGTGGCTGCGTAATCTCGGGGTAACGACCGTTCACACCGGTCACGGACCCGGCGCCCTGGCAAGCGGTCAAACGCTGATCGCCAAAACCTGGGGCCAAACGGTAGATGAAGCCGTCATCAATCCGGCGGCCATGGTAGCTTTCACCCTCGGCCCATCTGTAAGTTCCAATTTCGGAGGCTCTCCCGGCACGCGTTCCCGCATGGTTTCTATGTTGCGGGCTGAGTTCATCAAAGCGCAGGAGTACATGGCGCGCGTAAACCCGACCCGCGATCTCAAAATGGAGACCATGGTGAAGGTGCTGAACGGGGAGATGCGTGCCATGATACACGCGCATCAGGTCTCGGAAATCATGTCGGCGCTGCGGCTGCAGCAGGAATTCGGCTTCGATCTGGTTCTCGAAGGCGCATCCGAAGCCTATCTGCTGATTGATGAGCTGAAAGAGGCCGGGGTACACATCATCCTGCATCCCACCATGGTGCGCACGCGCGGTGAAACGACCAACGCGGCCTTCACAACGGCAGCGCGGCTGGCTGAGGCGGGCATCCCCTTCACCTTTCAAAGCGGATTTGAAGGTTATGTGCCGAAAACCAGGGTCGTGCATTTCGAAACCGCCATTGCTGTAGCAAACGGCCTGCCCTTCGAGCACGGCCTGCGCGCCCTCACGATTGATGCGGCCCGTTTCCTGGGGATTGCCGACCGTACGGGCTCGCTGGAGCGTGGTAAAGATGCGGATCTCGTGCTGTGGGAAGGCGACCCCTTCGAGTACACAAGCCGGGTGTGCACGGTAATTATAAATGGTGAACCGGCAAGTACACGCTGTCAGTAACGGTTTGCGAACCTGAAAAAAACAGGCGCCTCATTTTATGAAGCGCCTGTTTTTTTTGCGGCTTCGTTTACGGAGAAATTCCGGCAAACCTCGAAGCCGGGTCATTCTTTATTGATTACAGGTATAACATTATTTTTAAATTTGGAAAATAAACCAATAACTTTAATAGCTGAGCTGTTTGCTAAAATCCTCAACTAAAAGGATACTTTTCTGGTATAACAGTACACGTCATCCATTCATCCCAAAAGACCTTCGTTCATGTAATGCAGAAGTGTTTGTTCATACCTCAATCAGATCTGATCAGAACACAGAGTTGCTTAAGGTAGAACAAAACTCAAACAAGTTTAGCTCAAGATACAGCTGACTGGGCGAAGCCATTTCAACACCAAAGATTATTTATCTATGAACCGTTATATACAAGATTTAGCCAAATCAGTACTGATATTTGGTCTTGTACTGCCTTTGTTTGCAGTTGCAAGTGCTGATGCGCAGTACAGCAGTGATTCCTTCTGGAGCTTTACGCAGGCTTCAGAAAGCCTTCAGGCACAGCGTGATATACAACCTGTAACGTACAAGGCTGCTCAGCTTAATCTGCGTAGCATGCAGGATGTGCTTCAGACGGCTCCCGTTCAGCTTGCAGGCCGTATCATGCAGGGCGCGGAAATATCCCTTCCGCTACCTGACGGAAGTATTCAGCGCTTTTTAGCTGTTGAATCATCCGTGATGCAGGATGGCCTTGCTGCAAAGTTTCCGGATTTCAATACCTATCGCATTGGTGGTATCGACGACCCGACGGCCTATGGTCGTATCAGTTTTACAGCAGCAGGCTTTCATGCTATGGTTCGCAGCGCCTCAGGTACTTTTTACATAGACCCGTTTTCTGCACAGCAGCCCGAAATAGTTATGGTATATGAGCGGAACAACTTTGTGGTTTCCTTCCAGCGGCGTATGGGCGCAGAACAGCACGAGCCGATTGTGGATGACGAAGCTATGGAGCGTTTTGCGGAGGCCGCATTGTATAATGCTGAGCCTGCTTTTAGCGGCACGCAGCTTCGTACATACCGTCTTGCTATGGCTGCAACATCACAATACACAAGCTTCCACAGCCAGCCAAGCCGCTGTGCCACACCTGAGGAGCCCGTAAGCTGTGCGATGGCAGCCATCGTAGTTGCTATGAACCGGGTGAATGGTCTGTATGAAACTGAGGTGTCTTCCACTATGGTGTTGATTGATAACAATGAGATCCTCATTTCAACCAATCCGGGCGATTACAGCAATAATAACGGGCAGTTAATGCTTAGCCAAAATCAGGCGCGTATTGATAACCTGATTGGAAACGCAAACTATGATATCGGGCATGTGTTTTCTACAGGTGGCGGAGGTATTGCTTCCCTTGGTTCAGTTTGTGTAAATAACAGAAAAGCACAGGGTGTTACCGGACTTCCGCAGCCTATAAACGACCCCTTCTACATCGATTTTGTGGCCCACGAAATCGGCCATCAGTATAACGCCCTGCATACCTTTAACGGAACAGCCGGCAGCTGCGGCCCAAACCGCACTGGCGGCGGAGCTTTTGAGCCGGGCAGCGGGAGCACCATTATGGGCTATGCCGGCATTTGCGGAGCGCACAACCTGCAGTTTACGACCGATCCGTATTTCCATATTTTCAGCATCATCCAGATGTCAAGCTTTGCACATAGTGGTGTGGGAGCCAACTGTGGTGAGACGACCCCAACCGGCAATCTTGTTCCGATTGTTGACGCTGGCGTAACAGGCCTCACTCTGCCCGTAAGTACCCCCTTTATTCTTGAAGGCTCAGGCGAAGACCCTGAAGGCAACGAGCTGGTGTTTACCTGGGAGCAGTTCGATCTGGGCCCTGCGGGTCCTCCAAATCAGCCGGTTGGCAACGCTCCGCTTTTCCGTTCTTTCCCCGGTACAGATGAGCCGGTGAGAATGTTTCCGCAGCTGCAGAATGTGCTGAGCGGAAACCCAACCATCGGAGAGTTTCTGCCTAATTACAACCGTAACATGCGGTTCCGCCTTTCAGCCCGTGATAATTTTCAGGGCGGGGGCGGCGTAGCTTTCGCAGATGCTATTTTTACGGTAACGGAATCGGCCGGACCTTTTGTGGTTCCGGTTCCGGGACAAGGCACAAACTGGCGCGCCGGAACAGAGGTGCTGGTAGCCTGGGATGTGGCAAATACCAACGTGGCACCCGTTAATGCGGAAACCGTAAGCATTTACCTCTCAACCGATGCCGGACAAAACTTCAGTACGCTGCTTGCTGAAAATGTGCCGAACAACGGATCCGCATTTGTAGCAATTCCTTCAGGTCTCAATACCACAAATGCCCGGATTAAAGTTAAGGCCGATGATCATGTGTTCTTTAATGTGTCGCGCCCGAACTTTTCGATTTCCGTAAATGCGCCGCTGCCGGTTGCGCAGGTGCCTGCCGGGCCGATTGAAGATACTGCGAGTACAGCCGAAGCCTTTGAAGGTAGTTTCTCTGTTAGTGTAAGTGGCGGAGCAGCCTACAATTATTTCTTGTCAGCTTCATCAGATGATCTGCCGGACGGCGCAGCAGCACTTCCGCTTGAATCAGTTACGTTTACACAAGCCACCGGTACCATTCCGAGCGGTCAGTCACGTGTCATTAACTTCACAGTTGATACCGGCAGCCTTAGTGAGTCACAGTATGCTTTCCGCGTAAACCTCACCTCTGATCCGCTGGTTGGTACTTCAAGTGTAGTGGTTATCCTTGATGTGCGTGAGCGGGTAACCATACAGCGATTTGTTTCGGGTGCTGAAGGCTGGCGCATTGTTTCACCACCGGTTGAAGGCGCAACCATTGAGGAAACCCTGTCCAACTTTGCCACTCAGGGCTTCCCTGGTGCCGATACCGAAACCGGTACGCCTTCGGTTTATGTGATGAGCCAAACCGGCCTGCGCGCAGCACCCTCAGCTGATTATGAGCTTGCCGCAGGAGAGGCCCTCCTTACCTACATCTTCAGCGAAGACCTGCCCGGCTTTGTTCGCGCCGTCGGTTTTCTCAACCGCTCACCCTTTGTGAAAGAACTGACCAATCAGCTCATTTTCCCGGGCGGCGGTGCAACGGGCAACGCGCAACAGGGCTGGAACCTGATTGGGAACCCGTACAATACCACCATCGAACTTAGTCGTATTTCGGAAGATAATTTTGCGAATGCATCCCGTTCTTTCCAGGTATGGGTGCCAACCCTGAATGGCGGCAATGGCGGTTTCCTTGCATGGAACGGGCACGATTACTTCCCGGCCGACGTGCCCTCAGCGCAAAAGTTTACAGGCCGCGTAAACCCGTTTGAAGGTTTCTGGGCACGTGCCCGTGCGGGAAATGCGAGCATCACTTTTGATGCAGAAGAGCTTGCCAACGGCAGCCCGCGCAGCAATCCGCTTGCGGCCTATTATACTTTCACCCTTACTTCCGGAGATTTCACATCATACAAAGTGGTGATGTTTTCTGAGGAAGGTGCAGCCGGATACGATGATTACGATGCCGACCTGCTGCGTTCGCTCAGCTCTGAGTTCCTGTACCTGTACTCGATTGATACAAACCGCCCGCGCAGCATCAACTCGCTCCCGCTCAACAGCGGCGACACCGTAGTTGATGTGCCGATGCATTTTGCTGCGAGCTTTGCCGGCGAACTCACCCTTACCCTCGTGAATATCAGCGGCGGTGCAGAAAACTTCAACGCCCTGAATGTTGTGGATCAGGCTACCGGTGAAACCATCAGCATGGGCCTTGGCGACAGCTACACCTTTGAATTTGAGCCGAATGCGCAAACTACTGACCTAAGCAGCATCCCAAATCTGCCGGGTTACAGCATCCCAAGCGGTACATCGCCCCGCTTCCTGGCACAGTTCGACCTGCGCACCCCGGTTAATATCGATGAAGAAACCTTCGATATTCCCACAACGGTGGAGCTGCGGCAAAACTACCCGAACCCCTTTAACCCCACAACCAACATCACCTTCGGACTGCCGCAAAGCGGTGAGGTTCGCCTCGATGTGTTCAACGTTGCGGGTCAGCGGGTTGCAACACTCGTCAACTCACAAATGACGAGCGGTTACCACACCGTTACGTTCGATGCCTCCCGGCTTTCCTCCGGCGTGTACCTCTACCGCCTCGAAAGCGCCGGTCAGGTACGTACCGAGAAGATGACCCTCATCAAGTAAAATCAGAGGGAATCTCAGCCCGAATTGATGCCCCGCCTGTGAGCGCATCACCTTAAGCAAAAATAAAAAGCCCGCTTCCGGTTTGATTCGGAAGCGGGCTTTTTTGGTGTGATGGGGGGATTAATTTTACTTTGAACTTTTTGCGGGTAAACTGAATCGCAACCTCAGAAAGGTTTCAGGTTTTCGAGTTTGCTTATCCAGCTGTCAAAACGCCGGCATTCTTTTCGGATGGCATCCAGCCCGATTTCAAGAGCGATAAGGGAGCCATACAATACCTTGTCATACTTTCTCAGTATCTGCTGAATTCTTTTTGAAGGCGCTGTAGTTTTCCCATCATTGATGTGCTCGGGGCTTGGAAAAGTATCGCGAATGTTCTGCAGTTTTTTCACCGCTTCTGATCCCGAAAAGTACAGCCCGAAAGCAGCGGGCTTGCTGAAAAGCAATCCCTCGAACTCATGTGCAGTGAAATTAGCTATGAAATTAGGTTCACTTACATCCAGCTGCAAATTTTCCTCAGCTGCTAAAACTCTGGCAAGGGGGTCTCCGGTGACATCAGAGAAAGGGAAATCCGACGGAAGGCCGTAAAAATCGATGAAGGTAGTGACCCACGCGGAAGGGTCTTGCCTGCATTTTCGGACAAGTTGCTTTCTAACACTTTGATACGAAACAACGCCTCCCTTTCCGCCAGGCCCGGTTCGCAGTAGTATCGGGTAAACCCAAATTTGCAGCCTTGCAAAATGATCAGTCAGGATTTCGCGAACGAAGGTTTCTTCGGTCTGGCCTTCACAGAAAATGAAGATTCGGGCCATTTTCAAGGCCTCCCGCCAATCAGGTTCTTCTGCCAAAGTTCGCCTAAAGTATAGTCTTCAAGCCAGGCTGCAAGCGCTGATTCATCAGGTCTCAGCAGGTTCGTGCTGCCGTTTGCCCTTTCAGCAAGGATCACATCCTTTGGTGTGAACTCATTGAGAAGGTCAGCCGACTGCGTTGATACAATGATTTGCTTCTCAGCTGAGGCTGAACGCAGCATCGAGCCCAATAGCCGTATGGCGTAAGGATGCAGACCGAGCTCAGGCTCGTCTATGAGTATCGTTTCCGGCATGAGTTCAGTCGGCTGAAGCAGCACTGTTGCGAGGCAAATGAACCGCAGGGTTCCGTCAGAAAATACATGGGCTTTGAAGGGTATATCATGCCCCCGCTGCGTCCATTCCAGCTCAATTTTTTCCTCATTCAGGGGATGCGTTTCGAGCAGAAAGTCTCCGAAAAAGGGCGCAATCATCCGAACGGTTTTGGTGATCAGCTCATAATTTTTGGGATGCTTGTTCTTCAGGTAAAACAAAAAAGAGGCAAGATTGCCGGCATCAGGTCTCAGGCTTCGGTAATCGTTTTTGTCGCACAGCTGTTTGACCGCTGCGGTTTCGCTTGTGTCGTGGAAATGATGAACGCGCCAGCTTTTTAAGGCCGGAATCACGTACTGCTTTATGCCTGTTGTGTGCGTTCCGATACGGGTTTCAAAATGACCTGAACCAACTGTTTTGTAGTCCGAGATATTTGGAAACAAGCTCTCATGTGCGAACATCAGCCGGTTGTCGGCGGTAGCTTCAAGAGAGAACCTGTATCCGTTATTTCCAAAATAAAGTTCTGCTTCAAGCGCTTCCGTAACTTTTCTGCCGAAATGGAGCAGGGCATCCGGTCCGCCCTGTTTGCCGGCATAATGCTGCAGGTTGCCGGCAATCAGCTGCTGAATGAGCCTGAAAAAGCTGATAAAATTGGACTTTCCGGCACCATTAGGTCCAATGAGGATGTTCAGCTGACCAAGACGGATATCACAGCTTTTTAGGGATTTAAACCCATTGACTACAATTCTGGAAAGTTGCTGATTGCTCATGGTTCGGAAACTAAGCGTCGGAAATTAATGGCTTTTTTGTAAGAGGGATTCCCTGCTGATTCCTGCAAGGGGTAAAACCAAACGCAGGAATCAGCAAGGTACATCCCATTCATCAAAGTTCCGCACCTCACTCACTGTACTTGTGGTTCCACCATTCGGGCTGCTCTTTCAGGTAGCGGTCGAAGTAGCTGATGATGGTGTTTTTCCAGAGCATGAATTTGTTGTAGTCCACAATGTGGTGGTCCTGATCGGCTATGGTTACGTACTCCACATCGGCGCCGAGCAGGGTGAGGGCGGTGAAAAACTGCATGCTTTCGGAGGGCGGCACGTTGGTGTCGGAGAGGCCGTGCAGCAGCAGCAGCGGGGTACGAACGCGGTCGGCGCGGAAAATCGGGCTTTGGTCGATGTAAACTTCCGGAGCATCCCAGGGGAAGGAGTTGGCTGAGGCAACGGAGCTGTACAGGTAGCCCCAGAAGCCGTCGCCCCAGTAGCTGGTGATGTTGCTGATGCCCGCATGGGAAACTGCGGCCGCAAACATGTCGGTTTCGGTGAGCAGCAGCATGGTCATAAACCCGCCGAAGGAAGCCCCGATGGCCCCGACCCGCTCACGGTCAGCGTAGGTGTGCGCATCCAGGAAGCCGTTCACGCTCGCGATGATTTCACCCGAAACCCGGCGGCCCCAGTCGTTGAGGTGCCGCTGCGAGAACTCCTGACCAAAGCCGGTGGTGCCGCTCGGTTGCAGCACGTAAACGATGTAGCCGTGCGCCGCGTATAGTTCCTTGGGGTAGCGCCCGCTGAATGCCCGGCTTACCGGTGCGGTACCGCCGTAGTAGTACACGATAACGGGATAGGTTTTGCTGTCATCAAAATCGATGGGGTAGTACACATGACCGTCGATTTCGGTGCCGTCTTCAAGGGTGAACACCCAGTCGCGGGAGCTGCCGAAGCGCACGTGCCGGTAGGTGTCAGCAGCCGCGAAATGAATCATGGTTGCGCGGTCGCGGCGCAGGTCGAAGGTGTAGGCTTTGTGCGGGTCGTTGATGCCGTGCCCGATGTAGGCCGCGCGCCGTGCGTTGGAGGCTACGGTGAACCCGGAGGTGACGTCAACCCCGGTGTCGAGGCGCTCGAAGCGGTCATTGCGGAGATCATAACGGAAAACAGCGGTCCGGCTTTTTTCGCCGCCGGTGATGTAAATGTGCCGGCCGTCGTGCCCCCACTGCGCGCTGCTCACATCCGGATCAAGCTGCCGGGTGATGCTGCGTACTTCGCGGGTTTGCAGGTCGAAGAGGTAGGCCTGACTGTCGTAGTCGTTGGCGAGGCCTTCTACCGTGCGGCCGGTATCACCGAAGGCGTTGGGGCTGCCGGTTAGCAGGATGTGGCGGCCGTCGGGCGAAAAGCTGCCGCCGCCAATCCAGGGAGCTTCAATAATGGTTTCGGTTTCGAGGGTACGCAGATCCATCAGCAGCATTTCGGCATAGGTGAAGGGCCGGGTGCTGTAGTCCACATGGGTGCGGCTGAGCACCAGCTGCGTGCCGTCGGGGCTGATGCTGCCCATGCCTGTGCTGAGCAGTCCGGCAGTGAGCCGCTCCCTTGCACCGGTTGCGGGATCGAGCCGGAAGATGAAGCTGCGGTGCCGCCAGGTCGGGTAGCGGTCGTGCATGCCGTCGAGGCGGTGCACGCCGGTGTTGTTCGCCGCCGGCCTCTCCTGCGCGGTGTACAGCAGGAAGCGGTTATCGGGCCCCCACTGATGGCCGCCGAGGTGTTCCACATCCCGAAGAATCGGCTCGTGCGTGCCGGCCTGCAAGTCGATTTTCCAGATGGTGCCTTTGTTTCCGCTGCGGGTTGTGTAGGTGAGCACGTGATCTTTGTGCGACCAGTTGATGCCGGTGATGCGCATGCCGCCGCGCCAGGTTTGTACGGTTTCACCGGTTTCGAAGCGGCGCAGCTCGATCCAGTTGTCCCAGCTGCCGGTATCGGGGTTGCCCTGCCGCACCACTACGGCTACGTAGGTGCCGTCGGCAGAGATGGAAACGCCGGTGGTTTCGGGCAGGGTCATCAGGTGCGTGAGCGAAAGCGGCCGCTGCGGGGAGGTTGAAACAGCAAAGGCGTCTTCAAAAAGGGCATCGTATTCGAGTTCAGCAGAAAAGCCTGAGGACACCTCAGCATCGCTGCCGGCCATAATTTTCACCATGATGGTGTGGCGGCCGCGCTCAAGCTGCAGTTTCTGGCTGAGGGTGCCGGCTTCCGCATCTCCGGTCTGAATGCTGGTTTTGGTGTTCATCCGCTCGCCGTTCACGTACAGGGCCAGGGTGTGCGGGGAGGTCAGCTTTAGGGTCGATTCGGTCCAGCGGCTGGTGTGCAGCTGTGTGGCCAGGTAATAGGTGTGGAAATGCCGCTCATTTTCGGACCGGCTGAAGGACGCATCCCCCGAATCAAAACGCACTTCACGCCAGCGTACAGGTGTTCCGAAGCGGTTCAGCAGTTCGGTGCCGCTCACGGGATCGATCGCAGCCGGGTCGATGAGTTCGGTATCCATCAGTTCACGAAGCCCGAAGGTGTTGCCGCGGATGTTGCTTACATCATGCCAGGCCGGGAGAATCTGTAAAACAGGGCCGGCCTGCAGCCATTCGGTGAACCGGAGTTGCTGAGGTTCTTGTTCGGCGGGCCCTGCCTGCAACTGAAGGGGCAGCGCGGCCAGCAGCAGAATTAGAAGACCTGCTGAAAAGCGTTTTTTTAAGGTTGAGGTAGCATTCATAAAAACAGAAAAAAGGATAAAGAAGTGAATCGCCGGATTGGCGCTTGTTCCTGAAGGTGGCTTAAAATAAGATTTTCCGGTCATGCCGGAAATTGATGCTGAGCGGCGTCCTGAAAAAATCAATTAAAACAGAATGCTTTGTTAAAAAAAGCGTCAAAAAAGCCGGATTTCAGCTTAATTCATTCTGTATTGAAGGCTTGCAGAAAATCTTTCTATCTTAATAAGTTAGTTTATCAGCAAAAATGTTAACCAGTCTAAACGTTTGTTGCTCTGAGTATCCAAAATAAATTCCGATCCATTTTTAGCATGAACCCCGAGAAATCCGGTTCCGCTGTCGCAGCTCAGGGGCCCCCTTTGTGCTGTGTTGTATTTGTTTTCTACAATCAGGAGCATGAGGTTGAGCCTATGCTTCAGCCGTTTCTGGAGGCCGTAAGGTTTTTGCCGTTACAGGTTTTTATTTATGATGACGGTTCCACTGATGGTACACCCTTCGTTGTTGAATCTCTCATAGAGCAGGCGGCGGGCGATCATGTCGTTTTCCATAAACACGACCTGCGCAGAGGTACCGGCATGTGCCTGAACTTAGCGCTCGAAGATAGTGCGGCCAAGGCGTTTTACTTTGTTGATAAACACTTCGATCTGAACATTGAGGCATTTGGGGCGGTACTGAAGGAGCTTTCTTACAGCAATGCGGCCTTTACTTTTCCGGCAAGTAACCCGGCGCTTGACCCAACGCAGCTTGCCATCCGGCATGCCCACAAGAAAAAGGTGCCGGCGTCCATCAATTTCATTATCCGAAAAGACCGCATCAGGCCCGATCGCCTGTTTTTTAATCCTTTCCTGCAGAATGGCCATTCGTCAGAGCTGCTGATGCGTGCCGGGGTTTCGGCTAAAGCGCTCGAAGCGCCGACTTTTTTTCACCTGCATTATAACGAAGAAACCTATTCTGACCTCACCACGCAGGATTCCAGGCTCATCATGTTTCATTCACAACTGAGCAGCACGGAAGTGCGCGGCGTTGGCAGCAATGACGATCCCGATTTGTTATATGAAAAAGCGGAGGCCCTGAAATCGGATGGCCGCATCGCTGATGCGCTCGATTTATGTGAAGAGGTGCTCGAGCGCTTCCCACGGCATCAGCACACGCTGAAGCTTTCGGTAGAACTGCTGCAGCGGCTTAAAAAGTACATCAAAGCTTCGGAAAGAAGAAAGCTGATCAGTCAGGGAGCTGAAGCAGATCAGATGAAGCAGGCTGAGGAACAGGCTGCAGCAGCTGAAAAATCAGAATCAGAAGCTGAATCAGAAGTATTATCTGAACTGGAAACGGAAGCCGCAGAGGCTGTTTCCCCATCCGAAACAGAGCCCGATACGGAATCCGAAAGGGAAAGGGAAACTGAAAACGGACCGGATGAACCCGAAATAAAAGCTTTCGGTGAAAAAGTGGAGGCGCCTGAGCCGAAAGAAGCCCCCTTGATTCCGGAAAAAACCTCCGGGGATGCTGATACGCAAGAGGATGCCGAAGCCGAAGAAAGGGCCTTAGCTGATCTTGAACCTGAAGAGACTGAACAGCCCGAAACAGAGCCTGAACTGCGTGATGACGACAGCGCTGAGCCTGATGCCGCTGCTGAAGAAGACGCAGAAGAAGCTCAGCCGCCCGTTCCGTATGAGCGCCCGGCTCATTTTCGGCACAGTATTATTGTGCCCATAGCCGGTTTTGCTCAGCCAAGTCTGGAAAAACTCGCGCTTTGCCTGTACAATTTCTGTGAGCCTTCCGATACTGAACTCATCATAATCGACAATGCTTGTATTGATGACAGCTGGGAGTATCTGAAGCAAATGGAAGAGCATCATTTCTTCCATTTAAAAGTTATCACCAACCGGATGAACAAGGGGTTCACGCAGGCTGTAAATCAGGGCCTGAAAGCAGCATCGGGCGAATACACCCTCGTAATGCACGCAGATGTCACTTTTGAGACCGATATCGCACGATCGCTCGCCGATGTACTTGAGGCCAACCCGGAAGCGGCCATAGCCGGCCCGGTAACCACACAGAGTATGCAGGAAGAGCAGGTCCGCTCGGTATCCAAAGATCCGCTTCAAGTGCTGGAAACGGCCTGGATTGACGGATTTTGTTTTGTGATGCGCGCGGAGGATCACTTTCGGCTTGATGAGCGCTACCGCCTCGCCTGGTACGAAACGATCGACCTCTGCTGCCGCATGCAGGAGGAAGGGAAAAAGGTGCTGATTGCCGCAGGGGTGTTTGTGAAGCACGCCTCAGGGGTTTTTACCTCGCAGCTGGGTGTGCCGGCCTATTCCGATGATTTTGTAAATAGTTTGAATGTGTTCTCTCTGAAATGGGGCGGCACCCCCGAGTTGCCGGAGCCCGGCAGTACAGATCATCCCCTTGAAGAAATCTGGCTGCTTGGCGGACAGCTTGATATGCTGAACCCTTCCAAAGAAATTCAGGCCCGCATTAAGGAACTTCTGGATGACAAGCTGGAGACCGAGCTCAAAAACATTCAGGGGGTAAGCGATGCGGATCTCCGCAATTTTATCCGTGCAATGATGGCAGTAAATAACCGCGGCCTGATGCGTGATCTTGAAGAACGCCTCAGCGGCCTGCCTGACCCCGGCTTTGGTTTCGAGCTGCTCCGGTTTTATTTCAAAAATCAGATTTTTTCGCGCTGCAAAAAGTACATCACTATGATTCGCGAGCAGCAGCCACAGCTTGCATTGCTGTATGCGCTGCGCATTGCGTGGAAAGAAAACGACATACAGCTTGCACCTCAGTATCTGGCTGAATATCTGGAGCAGTACCCCGCTGCATCGGAAGCCTACTACATAGGTGCCAAAATGCACGAACAGCAGGGCAACACAGAGCTGGCTGAGACCTTCATGGAGCGTGCACATCAGCTCGATCCTTTCACCCGTGATGAAGGCCGAATGGTTGAAGGGTGATGGTAACGGGAATAGGTTTCAAGCCTGAAATGATTTTCCGGCCGGGCGAATGATTATTTGCCCGGCTTTCTTTTTATAATCGTCTATGCGGCCATGTTCAAACGGAAGAAACCTCATCTCAATGACACCCGAAAAAGCTATTTGCAAATACGACCGTAAGCAAATAAGGGAGAACCTCCGGGAATTCGCGCTTATTGTGGCGGAACCGGAGTTCATTTGCCGCAAATGCGGGCGTGCAGCCTCTGAAAAAGAAAGCCTGTGCCGCCCGGTGAAGCTGAAGAAGCTGTTAGAGTAAGCAGCCTGTCGTTTCGGTATCCGGCGCAGTTAGTCTTCAAAAAGAAATCATCTGCTCCTCAAAATCAACTTACTCAGCTTCAGTTTCGGGAATGCTGTTTTGATCAGGCCGGGGATGGTGCCACTGCAGCTGTTCTGAATTCCGGTCCTCATCTTTGCCGGAATCGGTTTGTTCAGTGATGCGGTACAAGCCCGTAGCCACAAGCAGCGAAACAAGCAGGGTTATAAGCAGCATTACCAGCATGATAGCCTGTGTTGAATTCGGGGGGAGCCCGTAATTGTGCTGCCTGAGCAACAGCAGCATGGCAGCTGCCGCACACAACGCAACAAAAACGAAAAAGCCGATAAGCAGCCACAAAGATTCGAGTTCCAGAGCGGCAATTACGGGAAATATTTCCATAACATTGAGAAGTTATTTTTAATAAAACAGTGAAGAGGAGGCCGGTAAAGCCGGCGTCAAAATGAAAATTGGGAATTCAGTCTGCTATCGTTATTTTAAGTCGCTCTTTGAATTAAGTCATTATTATTTGGGTTAAATATAGCTGCAGGCAAATAAATTAGCCAAATTCCCTGAATTATATTAAAAAGTCTGCGGGGTTTACGGCATAAGTGTGAGTGCTTAGAGAAGCTGAAGTACGCCGTAAATTGCTAAAATACTATTAATCAACCTTTTCAGTACTGAGACAATATGACACCATTTGAAAATCCGGTTCTTGATGCCGTAATTCAGGAAATACCGGGCCTGATAAGCAGTACGGAGTCAATAAGAGAGATTCTGCTGGCCAACCTTGCGATGCTGGGTGAAGTACCCTCACCAAGTTTCCACGAAGAACGGCGCATCAGGCTGCTGCTCGATCGGTTTACCGAGCTCGGCCTCTCCAAAACATCTATCGACGAAGTAGGCAACGGGGTCGGTGTTATCGACGGGCAGGGCGGAGATAAAAATATTATGCTCGTAGCCCATGCCGATACCATTGTGCCCGAAACTGTAAATCACACTTTCACCATTACACCTGAAGAAGTGATAGGCCCGGGAGTAGCTGATAACAGCCTGGGGGTTGCCGTGCTTGCAACACTGCCCTATATTTTTGAAAAGATAGGATACAAGCCAAATAATAACATCATTTTAGTTGCCGGAACCAAAAGCCTCGGCCGCGGAAATCTTGAGGGTCTTCGTTTTTTTCTCTCAAACGGAAAGATGCCGGTTAGCTACGGCATTTGCGTTGAAGGCGTGCGGCTGGGCAGGCTTAGCCACAAATCGATTGGCATGCTTCGAGGTGATATTACCTGCCGCATCCCGGAGCAGTACGATTGGTCCCGCTTTGGTTCTTCAAGTGCTATCCTCACGCTAAATGAGGTGATCAACAAAATTAACGATATCCGCCTGCCGAAGCGTCCGAAAAGCAGCGTTGTGATGGGTTCGATTGAGGGAGGTACCTCCTACAACACGATTACAACTTATGCGCGCCTGAAGTTTGAAATTCGCTCAGAGTCCGCCGAACTAACCCGTGAAATTGCAGATCGTATCGAGGAAATTACCACTGAAGTAACATCCGGCCACAGTGAAACGGTCGAACTCGACATCTTTGCCCGGCGTGAACCGGGCGGTATTGCATTTTCGCATCCGCTGGTTCGCTCAACGCGCAAAATTATCAAGTCGCTGGGCGTTGAGCCGCACCTGGCCCCATCTACATCCGAACTGGCTGCCTTTATCGATAAGGGCATACCTGCGGTAACGATCGGGATAACAGAAGGAAACCGCATGGGCGAGGATAAGGAATCTATAACAATTGAACCCGTTTACAAAGGGCTGGCCCAGCTAATCGCAACTATTAAAGCTATTGACGGAGGCGCTTGTGAGCTCAATTAAACACTGGATTAAACAAAATACCTACCACCATTCCGATTTTTGGGATATCAGGAAAATGGTGGAAGAAAAAGAACGGCAGGGCCTTACCATTTCTCTGTGTCTGCCAACGCTGAACGAGGAAACGACCATCGGTAAAGAAGTAGTGCTGTTCCGCTCAGAGCTGATGAGCCGTTATCCGCTGCTTGATGAAATTGCCGTAATCGACTCCGGCTCAACCGATAAAACCATCGAAATTGCGCAGTCTTTCGGCGCCGATACGTATCTGGCTGATGACATCCTCCCGCATCTTGAAAAGAAAAAGGGCAAGGGAGAAAATCTCTGGAAATCCATTTATCAGCTCAAAGGCGATATCATTGTGTATGTTGATGCCGATATCAAAAACATCCACCCCCGTTTTGCCTACGGCCTGATAGGCCCGCTGATTTACCGTCCGGAAGTGAAGTATGTGAAAGGCTTCTACGACCGGCCGCTTACGCTCTCGAATGTAACCCGGCCATCAGGCGGCGGTCGCGTGACCGAGATTCTGACCCGCCCGCTGTTTTCGCTCTTTTTCCCGGAACTCACTGCCATCATTCAGCCGCTGTCAGGCGAGTATGCGGTGAGGCGCGGCGTGCTCGAAGAAATCGCCTTTCCGATCGGTTACGGAGTAGAAACCTCGCATCTGCTTGATGTGTACGGCAAATACGGCATGGAGGCCTTCGCACAGTGCGACCTCGATCAGCGGATACACGACAACAAATCGACCCGCGACCTCGGCAAAATGTCGTTCGGTATTTTACAGACATTCCTCACCCGGGGTAAAGAGATGGGCATCCTTGACTTACACAAAGATTATGAAACCATCTTTCGTCAGTTTCAGGCCGTAAAAAGTGAGTATGATGTGGTTGAACATCATATTACCGAAGATGAACGGCCGCCGATGAACACAATACCCGAATACCGAAAAAAATACAATCTCGACGGCTGAGAACCCTCCGCGGCTGTTTATAGTGGCCGTTTTTCATTAATTTGAAAGAGCCTGCGCATCTTGTGTGTCAGGCTCTTTCATCATAAAAAACAAGCACCAAAGCGAAACTCAAATGACTACCGCCTTCACGCTCCGCCAGAAACTCCTCAGACGGATTCTCGAACTCTCCAAACCCATGGAGCCGGAACCAACCTACACCCCGCCGGTTCTGCAGAAAATGAAAGGCATCAAAGCTGTAGCCTTCGATTTTTACGGCACCATGTTTATGTCGGGCACGGGCGATACCATCATCGATGACCCTAAAAACGAGGAGTCGGTCGCATTTAAAGCCGCTTTTGAAACCTTGCTGCCCTCCCTCAGCATACAGCCCGATGCCGTTGAGGGCGTTCAGATTTACAAGCGGGTTATTAACGATCACAAGCAGGCCATGAAGGATGAAGGTGTTGATTACCCTGAGGTCGAAATCACTGAAGTCTGGAAAGATGTGCTGGGCCGCCTGCGTGCTTGCGGTAATGAGGAGCTGCCAGCAGATCCGGGTCAGGAGTTTCTTGAAAAACTCACCATCGAGTTCGAAATGCGGAACAATCCTACCTGGCCCATGGCCGATCTCGAATCGACCCTGCAGGCCCTCGCTGCCAAATCGCTGAAACTTGGCATCCTGTCTAATTCGCAGTTCTACACACCCATGATCTACGAGGCCCACATCGAAACCGAGCCCGATCAGGCCTACTTCGATATCAATCTTTGCATCTGGAGCTATGAAGAGCGGCTTTGTAAGCCCTCGCTCGATTTTCACAAACGGCTGAAAACCGCCTTTGAGGCGCACTACGGCATCAAGCCTGAAGAGGTCCTTTTTGTGGGCAACGACATGCTCAAAGACATTTACCCCGCGCACCACTTCGGATTCAAAACGGCGCTGTTCGCCGGCGATCAGCGCTCCCTCAAATGGCGTAAAGACGACCCCCGGGTTTCCGATATCAGCCCCGACCTGGTAATCACGCGTCTGTATCAGTTGGTGCAGTGTGTGGGGTGATGGGCCCCTTGCCCTTATCCGGTTTTACGAACAAAAAAGGCGTCCCAAAGGGGACGCCTTTTTTGTTTAGTGGTATTATTTTAGGGTGATGCGTTTCCGGGCCTTAGCACGGGCAGAGACTTACTTCAGCAGCGTCATTTTTCGTGTGAGAACCTGATCGCCTGCCTGAAGGCGCAGCAGGTACATGCCGCTGGCAAGGGCGCCGGCATCGAAGTAGAGCTGATGCGCTCCCGCGGCCTGCCTGCCGCTGAACAGCACCGCCACCCGCTGACCAACCGTGTTGTACACCTCAACCCGAATATCGCCGGCTTCGGGCAGCTCATAGGCGATCTGCGTGCCGGGGTTGAACGGGTTCGGGTAATTCTGATGCAGCACAAGGGCGAACGGGTTTTCCCGCTCCGGCAGGCTGGTATCGTATTCATCCTCATTGTTGAAAAATACAAGGGGCAGCACGACTTCTTCTTCCAGTACAAATTCACGGTTGCCGTTATCGCCGGGGCCTACGCTTCCTTCCCAGCCGTCGTTTGGCAGCGGCCTGCCGTCGCCGGCTTCGATGTAGAATTTATAGGCGATGGTTGTGCCGGTTTCCTGTTCAATTTCTGTAGTGAGTACAAAAATTTCAGGTACCTGCTCGGGATCCTGTGCCAGGGCGCTTTCATCCGAAACGGACCAGCCGTTGAAGGAGCCGAGCACATGCACGCGGTCGCCCAGGCTCAGGTCGAAATCGCCTTTCAGCTGCTGAACGCTCATATCAACCTGAAAAGTCACAACGGGCGTAGGGTCGGGCTCAGGGTCTTCAACCGGGCCCAGGCTGCCATCGGCCTGCAGGTTTTGGCCGTATATGCCGCGAACGCCCGTGCGCTCATCTTCCCATACAAAAAAGACTTCATTACTACCGGCATTTGTGAATGAAAGCCGGTTTTTACTGCCTGCCCCGGGGGCAAGGGTAACGGCCTCAGAAGACCACACGTAATTGCCATCGGTATCAAGCCGTGCGGCCTGCAGGGTGTTTTCAGTGAAGGAGGGAGCGGTCATCCAGGCAACGAGCGCTTCGCCCCCGATCATAGCAGCGCGGATGTTGCCAATGTTGGTGCTGCCCAGGGGGATGAACTGCCGGCCGTCATCACCCCATGCTCTTGTGCCTTCGCCGCTTACGCGCTGACCGTAGAGCCCAATCAGGTTTTGGTTGCCGCTCGTTTCCCGCCAGAAGGCGTACACATCGCCGGTTTCGGGATCGAGCACGGCAGAGGGATCGGTACGAAGCTGACCCGCTTTAAATGAAAGCTGCAGGCCGTTCTGAGGAAAGCGGAAGCTGCCGTCGGCCAGCACCTGCTGCACATAAGATTGCAGCGCCGGCTGACTCTGATACCAGCTCACCAGCATCCCGCCGGTGCCGTCATCGCTCATCTTCGGGAAATTCCCGAGCTGCAGGGAGCCGCTGTTCATGATTTCGGCGCGGTTTTCTCCCCAAAGCCGGGTGCCGTCAGCAGCGTATTTCTGTGCCGTTAACCGGCCAGGAACGGTGGGCGGACCGAGCGTGCGGAACAGCACGATCACTTCACCGGCTTCGCCGGGCGCGTCAGATGCGGTAATGTCCGACACGGAGAGCAGGGCAGCCGCGGTTTCTTCGCGGGTCCAGAGGAGTTCACCGCTTGCATCAAGCTTCACAACCACAGAAGGGCCTGCGCCGGTGTATGCTACAACGTAGCCGCCGTCGGTTGTTGCGGCTACAGCCGGTGCGCCTGCAAAATCAGTGGTGCCGGAAACATCAATCCCGAGCTCGCCCCAAAGTGCGGTGCCGTCCGGGCTGTATTTCGCGGCAGTGATGCGCTCCCCGCCGCGACGATCGTCGCGGAAAGCGAGCACGGCGTTGCCTGAAGCATCAGCGGCAAGGCCGTAATCCTGTGTTGAGGTGAAATTGCGCTGCGCTACCCTGATGCCGTTCGGGTTCCACAGCAGGTTTCCCTGCGCATCAAGCCGCTGCAGGAAAACGTGATAGCCGCCAAAGCCGGAAAGCTCAAACCAGCTCACATAGGCGCCGCCGTCGGCAGGGTTCAAAGCAATTTTGGGCTGAAGAGACTCCAGCTGCTTGAGCGAAATAACCAGGTTCTCATTAGGATTTTCGCCCCATTGCGCCTGCGTTGCTTGCGGGAAAAACATTACCCATGATATCAACAACAAAGCAACAGAGTAGAAAAGTATATTTTTTAAGTGCATAACAGGTTGGGTTATGGTGAAGGGCTGAATTCAAATAAAACCGCTTTTTTTTAATCCCTGAATATTCATAACAAGCTTACGTACTGACTATGAATATGCGGAGCATCATGTTATTCAGCCAACGGTGTTCAGTTAATCAGGCAATTTTTCAATTTAGTAATTAAATCAAAAGCGGACATTTCTTTTTGAGAGCGGTTGCGCGGCAGCCCTTGATGGCCGGTAAATTAGAAAATCGGTATTGGCACAAAATAGCTGTATCTTACCAGCTTGGTTGTTTTTTGTAGAAGTAACCGGATTTCCTTAACAGGATTGAATCCGGCTATGCAGTTCAGGAACCTGATAACAGATAAAAATGCAGTAACGGGCATCGGGTCGGGTCGGGAACAGCACTATGGGGAGCATCTTGTTGATTGGTACAGGGTAATTGTGCCGGCGAAATATTTCACCGGTATAACCTGCCCGCCACCGACAGATGTATCAGTAGAAGCACATGTTGCAGGAACACCAGGCCCGTTCTTTCATTTATCTTTTATCAGTAATTCCATTATATGTCAATCCAATCATTTGCTGAGTTTGGTCTCAGCGAAGCCGTACTTGAAAGCCTTAAGAAAATGGGCTTTGAAGCGCCAACACCCATTCAGGCCCAGACCATCCCCCTGCTGCTTAGCGGGCGCGACGTGCTCGGGCAGGCGCAAACCGGCACCGGGAAAACGGCAGCTTTTGCCATCCCGGCTATTGAAATAGCCGACCCTTCCCTAAATCAGATTCAGGTACTTATCCAGTGTCCCACCCGCGAGCTTGCCATTCAGGTAACGGGTGAAATTCAGAAGCTATCCGGCCAAACCAGCGGTCTGCGCGTAGTTCCGGTTTACGGGGGGCAGCACATTTCCCATCAGATTAAGGCAATTAGCCGCGGTGCACAAATTCTTGTGGGTACCCCCGGCCGTACTATCGATCACCTCAAGCGCGGCACGCTCAAGCTCGGTCATCTCAAAATGGTCATTTTTGATGAAGCCGACGAGATGCTGAACATGGGCTTCCGTGAGGATATGGAAGAAATCCTCACCTACAAGCAAAAAGAAAACAGGGTGCAGATGCTGATGTTCTCGGCTACGGTACCCAAGCCGATCCGCGAAATCATGAAACGCTTCATGGTTGATCCGGCGAGCATCACCATCGAACGCTCGCCCGTTACCACCCCCGACATTAAGCAGTTTGTGGTTGAAGTCCGCGATTCGGTGCGGGTTGAAGCCATTTGCAGGCTGATGGATGTGAACAACTACAAACTCGGCCTCATTTTCTGTAACACCAAAGTGGCAACGGAAAATGTGTCGGCAGAGCTTCAGTCGCGCGGGTATTCCAGCGAAATCCTTAACGGCGACCTCTCTCAGGGGCAGCGCGATAAGGTGATGCAGAAGTTCAGAAGCGGTCAGATTGACCTGCTTATTGCCACCGACGTTGCCGCCCGCGGCATCGACGTTGATGATGTGGATGTGGTGTTTAACTTCGACATCCCGCAGGATCCGGAGCAGTATGTGCACCGTATCGGCCGCACAGGCCGGGCCGGAAAATCAGGAACCGCCTACACTTTTGCAAGCGGCCGCCGTATCCGCAGCATCAAATTCATTGAGCGCTTCACCCAAAGTGCGATCGAATCGGTTGGGATGCCTTCCCTTAAAGATGTGAAGGAATCCCGCATGACCCTGCAGATCAATGAACTGAGCGATGTACTCACCAAAGGCGGACTCAAGCCCTATATCGAGCAGATTGAATCTTTGTCGGAACTGAGCTATTCTCCGATCGAAATTGCCGCCGCGTTTCTGAAAATGCGGATGGAAGAGTTCGAGAAAAACCGCACCGATTTCCCTGAGCAGGATAATTTTGCTCCGCAGCAGGATTTCCGTGACGATAAAAAGTTTAAGAAAGGAAAGCGCGAGAAAGGCGGCAAAAAAGACAGAGGCGGCTTTGTGGATTCCCGCGACGACTCCAACATGCAGACCCTGCGCTTTAATGTAGGCCGCAGCGACAATATCCGCCCCGGCGATATTGTTGGGGCCATAGCCGGTGAGTCAGGCATTCCGGGCTACACCATCGGGCATATCGACATTCAGAGTAATTTCTCTTTTGTGGATATTCCTTCCGATAAGGTTTCCCTTGTAATGGATAAGATGAACAAGGCCCGCATCCGCAAAAAAAATGTAAAGGTGAAACCTGCCTGATTCGGATTCGGATTCGGAAACAAATGCAAAAAAAAAGCCTTCCTGAATAATTTCAGGAAGGCTTTTTTTGGTGTGCCGTGCATGGCAACCAACTTGGTGGTGAAAGTCCACTATGGGGGTTTGTAATCGCCAACCATTAGCCAAGAGCAAGGGTGTCCATCGCGAGGTGGAATCTGAAGGAAGCTG
>NZ_JAIUMX010000045.1:0-27934 GCF_022565315.1 Cyclonatronum sp.
ACGCAGGCTAAAGGGCTTGTTGCCGATATCCCGAGCATTCTTGCAATTCCCCTTTTCCGGGCGGTACCTTACAATGCTGTACCGCTCGATCAGGCAACTGCTGATCAGCTCAACGCTGCATTTGCCGCTCTGAACGGATTCTACGCAGCCATTGCAGCCAATCCGCTCGTGCCGTTTACCGAAGCCGACCGCGTGCAGCGTTCTGTATCGTTTCAGGCCGGCGCCAACCCGGTGCTTGTACATGATCCGGGACTGGAAGACCTTACTCCTATCCTGGATTTGCTCCAGAGCATTGGTCAGATCAGTGCCGCTGAACGTGCCGCTTTACAGCCTTACGTTCAGGCGCGTCAGCTTACTGTTAATTCGCAAACCGGACCCGAGCTGTTGCTGCTTTCAGCTGCTACGCAAATTGGCACACTTGCCGACCCGAGCAACCCGCTCTCGCAAATTGGCATCGTAGTACCGCTTCCGGCTCAGTTTCACCTAACGGCAGCGGACATTGTGGAAATCGAAACCCGCCGGCAAACTTTCAACGGCATCATGCAGCAAACGGTAAATGCTGTTAATCAGGCCGCCGGTGAAACACGCCTTGCGTTCTACAATACGAATGCAGCCGGCTCATCTTTCACAAACCTTTGGGGACTCGACGGCAGTCAGGTCGGGATCAACATCGGACCGCAGCGCCTGATGCCTGACTTCTCTCCTGCGGGCGTTTTCTCAACCGATGGCGTTCACCCGAACAGCCGCGGAAATGCACTTGTGGTTAACGACATGATCAGAACCATCGAACAAGCTTTTGGGGCTTCCATCCCGAGGTTGAGTGCTTCTGAGATTTTGGGCCTTCCCTCTGTACAGCTTTGTGCAGGCGACTGCGTAAGTGATGCCGCCGGACGCCCCGCTGATTACAACCCTGCTAAACTGTTTATCACCCTTGATTAATTAGCACTAAGCTTTCATTAAAGCAAAAAAAAGCTGCCGGCGAACGCCGGCAGCTTTTTTTATGGCATATCATTCACTTCAGCATACATCCGGCTGATTAAGCACGCTCGTTTTACAAATTCGGTTGGTTCCGGTTGTATTCCGGATCAATAGTTTGCCCTGCGGCTCACATTATTTTCTAAAGATCCGGACATCATCATCATTTTGTGAGGACGCATCCTTCCTGAACAAATGCTCTTATCTTCAAAACCCTTAAAACAAAAGGCAGGAGCGTCAACCCCTGCCTTTTCTGTTGAGATATTTGTTCTTGTAAAAACTGAAACTCATGGTCATTCCGGGACCATGCTGCTCGTAGATTCTGTGTTAGAACCTGATATCCACGCCGGCTGTAACGAAGCGTGGCAGACCTACGCGGATTCCCTGCGGCCGGCGTGATACGATGTAGCGTTCATCCAGCAGGTTTTTCACTGAAACATTAACCGTTGCATTGCTGAACTGCGGAATCACATAGGTTGCACGGCCATCAAGTACGAAGTACGCAGGGATAGCGCCGCCGCGACCATCAAGTGTACCTTCCTCACGGTTCAGCACATCACCATACTGCTTGCCGATGTAGGTACCGATGAGGCTTAAACCAAGACCAAATGGCGTACCAATACCCAGCTCGGTGTTAACCAGCCACTCCGGAGCGTAGGGTACTGAGTTTCCTTTAACGTTCACAGCTTCGCCGCCGCTATTTACAAAGCGGTCACTGCTGAATTCAGCCTGTACCCATGTAGCGGTTGTGTTGAGCTCAACAAGCCAGCTCGTATTCAGCAGCTGCTGAAAGTTGAGGCCAAGGGTTGTTTCCACACCAAGGTGCTCGGTTTCGCCACCATTGGTAAGGCTTGCCCCGGGTGCGCCTGAACCTCCGGCCGCTTCAGCTACCGGTATAATCTGATTGGTGAAGTTCATGTAAAAACCAGTTAGCTCAACAAACAGGCCGGGGTAGAGTTGTGCACGTGTTCCTGCTTCGAAATTCCAGCTTGTTTCGGCATCCAGCTCTTCACTTACTCCCAGCGCGCTGATAGCGTCTTTCACGCGTGGCGGACCAAAACCGCGGTGTACCCCACCGTACATGGCAACCCCATCGCGCAGCTGATAGTTAAATCCGACTCCGGGAATAAATTCTACCAAATCATCAGATCTCATTACCGTTTGCTCTGCGTTACCCAGGCGGCGGATATCACGAGAGTAATCAAAATATTCGACCCGTAAACCCGGTGTAACAGAGAATGCATCGGTAAGGTTGAAGCGGTTTTGAAAGAATGCGCTAACAGCATGACCTGTACGGATTTCATCATCGCGCAGCAGGCCTGACTGCGGGCTGTTTATGGTTCCGTCAACCCGCTGTTCAAAAGCCCGCTCGTACAGATACCGCATGCCTGCATCAAATTCATTGGTGATGCCGCCAAACACATAGTTTACTGACAGTCTTGGTTCTATTCCGAACACCTCAAACTGACGGTTCCTGTTTCCGGTTGTATTTCTGAAGAATAGTGCTCCTCCTGCAACGGAATCATCACCAATAATCCGGGCGTAATCCCGGTTGGGGTTAAAGGTTGTGTCGAAATCCTGCCGGCTCCAGTTCCGTGTTGTGGTGTAACCATAGGCCGTAGTACGCAGGGTTACATTTTCATTCATAAAGAAATCGTGGGTAACACTTGCTGAGTAGCGGCGGATATCGAGAATATCATCAGGGGCAAGGTGGGTGAAATCCAGCAATCCGCCGTCGTACATGGCCTGCGTAAGGCCGACATAGGTGGAATTTGAGGTTTCATCGTAGAAACCGAGCTTCACACCAACAACCGAACGGTCGCCGAGCACAAGCTTGAGTTTACTGCTCAGATCGTGCACCCCAAAATTAAGCAGGCCCACTTCATCACCCTGACGTCTCAGATAGTTTACCTGCACACCGGTATTTCCGACAGTATTGCCATAAGACAGCCGGCTTGTGAAAAACCCCCCTTCACCGCCGCGCAGATGAATGGTTGCGGTTGGTACCGGTGGCGGATCAGCCGTGATGAAATTCACAACACCGCCAAAAGTTTGCGGACCAAACAGGATTGATCCGCTGCCTTTCACAACTTCGACCCCTGCCATGCGATCCATTGACGGCGTATAATACATTTCAGGTTCCCCATAAGGCGCAAGTGCAACCGGGATACCATCCTCGAGCATTAGTACTGAGCGGCTTTTGCTCGGGTCGAGGCCACGTACACCAATATTTGCCCTCAGGCCCAGGCCCTCTTCTTCTACCGCATGAATGCCGGGGATGCGCCTGAATACTTCATGCCCGCTAACCGGGGCAATTTGAGTGATTTGCTGTTCTGTAACAACCGATGCTGAGCCTGGCACACGTTCGAGGCGTTCAGGCTGCTGGCCGATTAGCGTAATTCCGGGCATATCAAATATGCGAGAGAGTACAAAATTAACCACGGTTTCCTGACCCGGCTGAACGGTTACCGTTCGTTCTTCCGCTTTGAAACCAACGTAGCTCACTACAACAGTTACCTGACCGGCCGGCACCTGCTCAAGTAAATATCTGCCCTGTATATTTGTTGACGTTCCTGAATCGGTACCTTTAACAAGGATGTTAACGCCAATGAGTGTCTCTCCGGAACCGGAGGTAACCGTACCGCTTACCATACCGGTCTGCTGTGCAAGCGCTGAGAGCGGCAGGCAAAGAAAGCTTAGAAATAAAAGTATCAGCAAAGAGGTGTATCGAATATTCATGATAGCTTACATGTAAATAATAGTTGAGGTGACATGTCTGTTCAGGACAAACCGGCTTTCAGGCCATACAAAGATTTTCTAAAACAGCCGGGATCAACACAGCCTTAAATAGACTGAATAAAAATAGAGAGAGGTATGACCATGATGCAAATTTATTTTTAAGCAGTCTAAATAAGCGCACAATAACTCAAACACATAATTATCAATTAGATAAGATGCAATCATCTTATTAATCTAATTTTTATATTTGAATTTACTCTTTCAATTAAGGAATCTCATTTCATGCAACAGAGCTGCAATATCATTATAGCAGGAGCCGGGATTACCGGCCTCACCGCCGGGTATGAACTCATAAAAAAGGAACCCAAAACCTTCGTTTTATTTGACGGACAGCGCCCCGGAGGCGCCCTCTCTACCGTGCACCAGGATGGTTGGACGCTCGAAACCGGTCCGAACACCATCGTGTTAACCAACACTTACCTCACAGCTTTGATCAGCGAGCTCGGTCTCGAAGCCGAAACCCTTTCAGCCGACCGTGTTTCTGGCAACCGTTTCATCGTGCGTAACAAAAAACTGATTCCGCTACCCGGCAGCCCCGGTGCCTTCCTTAAAACTCCGCTATTCAGCTTACGTGCCAAACTCCGGCTTTTCGCTGAACCTTTCATTAAAAGAGGCACAGATAAAGATGAATCCCTTGCTGACTTTGTACGCCGGAGGCTCGGTGAAGAGTTTCTTACCTACGCCATAAACCCGTTTGTAGCCGGCGTGTATGCCGGAAACCCCGAAAATCTTTCGGCACGGATGGCATTCCCCATGCTGAAAGTTTTGGAGCAGAAGTATGGCTCCCTTATAAAAGGTCAGTTTAGAATTAAACCTGAAGACCGTAAACCCGGCGACCTGCCCCGTGCCGAAGCTCCCATGGTGACTTTCGGGCAGGGGAACCATACCCTGACCGACCGGCTCGCTAAAAAGCTTGGCAGCTCGATGAAACCCGGCAGCCGCATCACCCGCATCACCAAAAAAGAAAAAAAAACCGGTGAAATCAGCTACAGCATTGAAACAGAAACCGGCGATTCTTTCATCACCAATTCTCTTATTCTCACCCTTCCGCTTCATGTGCTGAAGGGCATCCGCTGGACCGGCTTCGGTGATCTGAGTCCCGACAAAATGCTGCCTGAAGTAACCTATCCGCCTCTTAGCGTGGTACACCTCGGGTTTCGCCGGGAGGATGTTGCCCATCCGCTTGATGGATTTGGCATGCTGATTCCGGCGGCCGAAAAGATGCAGATACTCGGCTGCCTGTTCAACAGCAGCCTGTTTCCGGGCCGTACCCCTGATGACAGCAATTTTGTGCTCCTCACCTGTTTCATCGGCGGCAGCCGGAATCCTGATTTCGCAATGGAAGATGAAGGAGATGTTTACCGGCGCGTTCTCGAAGATACCAGCACGCTGCTTGGCACCAAAGGAGAGCCCGTACTGAAACGCATCACCCGATGGCCAAAAGCCATCCCGCAGTATAGCGTAGCCTACCAGCAGGTATATGATGCCCTTGCCGAAATGGAGAAAGCGCATAGCGGGCTTCATTTTCTCGGAAATTTCCGAAACGGCATTGCCGTGCCCGACTGTGTGCGAAATGCCGTTCGCTTTGCGGAGGGCCTGAACCCATCACCCTAAAAAATGAGAGCCGGCACTGTTAACAGCACCGGCTCTTTCCCGGAATTCAGATTTCAGGCTCAGGCATTCATTACTACAGAACCAGCGAGTTCAGGATTTGAAGTGAAGGTAAGCTCTGTAATTTCGGGCCTAACCAAACGAATGGGTGCCCCGACCAGCCCGACCCCTACGTTTACGTACAGATGCCGGTTCTCTTTCTGATAGTGACCGCGCGAGTAGGGGTGGAACCAATCGATGGGGTAGAGCTCCAGCCCGGCGATGTTGAAACCGATTTGTCCGCCGTGGGTATGGCCACTGAGTGTAAGATTAATATCATTTACCCGGGCATCATCAAACATATGCGGACGGTGTGAGAGCAGAATTTTAAAACTTTCAGGATCAACACCCTGCACAGCGCGGTCGAGGTCTGCGAAATCACGGCCAACTTCACCGGCATCATCAATTCCGATGAAGGTCAGCTTCTCCGCGTTAATACGCAACTCTCGGTTTCCGTTTTGGAGCATGGTGATTGGTTTTTCTGCAAGGGCCCCGATCAGGGCGTCGGCAGAAGCGTAGTGGTCATGATTACCGGGGCAGCCAAACACGCCGAAGTCTGTTTTCAGCATGGAAATGCTATCCCTGATATTGGGGATTTCATTCACATTGGTATCCACAAAATCACCGGTGATGGCTACGAGGTTTGGGTTCCGGCTGTTTATGATCTCGTAAATCTCTTCAATCTGTTGCTTGTTCATAAAAATTCCGGAATGGATATCGCTAATATGAACCAGCTTTAAGCCCTCAAGACCCGACGGCAGCTCCGGAAAATAAAGGGTGTTTTTCGTGATAACGTAATTCCGGTGCGTTGCAGCTGAGAGTCCGGTTGTAATGAGCAGCGGTGCCCCGAAAGCTGCTGCACCGGCTGTGCGGATGAATGCGCGGCGGCTGATTCCAGCTGATTCAGAAAACCCTTCATCTGATGCCCGCGCGATCGCTGCTTTCACAGCTGATTCCTCCGATAGCTGCGACGCAGCCGCTTGACTTTTATCCGTTACAGCTGTATCTCCCAAAAAAAATCTGATATAGCTGCCCACATTCTTCACACCCCGCCACGCATAAAACAAGCTGCTGAGAACAAACAACATGAAAATAATGGCGAAATAAAGCCCGCCGGGATAAACCATGAACTTTTGCAGAAACACCGAATCATGAAGCGCGGTGTAGGGAATAATGAAGCGCGGGTAAAAAAGCAGGTTTCCGGCTATTAGAACGATATAACCAGCCCAAAGAAATCTCTTTTGTACTTTAGGAGACGCAAAACTATAGGTAAACCAGCGCTTGTAAAGCTGAAAAACAACATACTGCATACCGCCGAAAACGACGAGCATCATGGTGTAGAAAACCAGAAAAAGCAAAAAGTTATCCATGTGAAATCAAAACCTGACCGGCCCGGAACAATTTGAGAGAATAAATCAGAACTATGCAAACATTAGCTCAGGCGGTTTATTGCAGAGCCTTGTTGTAATAAAAAACCCGCATGAATTAAACATAACCATAGGTTATGCCATTCCATGCGGGTATGAAGGGCTTTTGCCGGGTTAAGATCGCGGGCAGCGTTTTGCAGACCGCAACTTAGAGCGCGTTGCTGATCTTATCTGTGTAATCGAGCTGTTCCCACGGGAATTCGGGGCGGCCGAAATGACCATAAGCAGCCGTAGGGCGGAAGATGGGCCTGTTCAGACCAAAACGGGTGATGATTCCCGAAGGAGTGCAGTCAAAAACTTTACTGACTGCATCAGCGAGAAGCACATCATTTACTTTTCCGGTTTTGTAGGTATTTACTGAAACGGAGACCGGTTCCACAACGCCAATGGCGTATGCCAGCTGAACCAGGCAGTTTTCAGCAAGACCTGCGGCTACGATATTTTTTGCTATATGGCGTGCCGCGTAAGCAGCCGAGCGGTCAACCTTGGTGGAATCCTTTCCGGAGAAAGCTCCGCCGCCGTGTGCGCCGTGCCCGCCGTAGGTATCTACAATAATTTTGCGGCCGGTAAGGCCGGAATCACCGTGAGGCCCGCCAATCACGAATTTACCCGTCGGATTGATAAACATCTTTGTTTCTGTATCGAGCAGGTGTGCGGGGATTACTTTTTCAATCAGGTTGGTTTGGATTTCACGGCGGATTTCTTCCTGTGAAACACCTTCATCGTGCTGTGTTGAAAGTACTATAGCATCAACACGCAGCGGGTTTCCGCTTTCGTCGTTCTCAATGGTTACCTGACTTTTGCTGTCAGGGGCCAGCCAGGTCATTATCTTTCCGGCTTTGCGAATGGCAGCAAGCTCACGCACCAGATCGTGTGCCAGCTGAATGCTCAGCGGCATCAGGGTTTCGGTTTCTTTGCAGGCATAGCCGAACATCATGCCCTGATCGCCGGCGCCAATATCTTTCTTCTCGTTTTTATCCACACCCATCGCGATGTCTTCACTTTGCTGATGGATGGCGGAAATCACACCGCAGGAATCAGCGTCAAAGCGGTAACTGCTTTTGGTATAACCGATTTCGCGGATGGTTTGGCGTACGATTTCCTGAACATCAACATAGCCATTGGTACGTACTTCACCGGCAACAACAGCCAGGCCGGTGGTAACGAGGGTTTCTACAGCAACTCTCGAGTCCGGATCTTCGGTCAGCATAGCATCCAGAATAGCATCTGAAATCTGATCGGCTACCTTGTCCGGATGTCCTTCTGATACAGATTCGGAGGTAAATAGTTTTTTCATGTATAATCTCGATAGGGATAGAGTAGTTTCAACTAATGCGGTGCCAAAAATAAGGATTTTCAGTTACTAATTTTGCAAGCCTTTGTACTGAACTTTTTTTCTGCTATCATTACACAATGTACCTATATTAAAAAAAATTGAGCCCTTTGTGTATGAATTTCGAACTTATTGTTACAGCAGTAGCCGTAACAGCGCCCGTTTTGCTATTTTTTTTATTCATCCGGAAAATCCGTTTCCTTACCATTCCGCGCTCGTTCAAGTGCTTCCGCGCAATCCGTTGTGAAACGACGCGCGTGAGCCGGAGCAGGGTTCTCCGTTTTTTTGATTATATCCTGCCTACCAAGCGCTACTACTGCAAAACCTGCAACCAGACCTTCACCCGGATAGTGCCCTGAAAGGCGCACAAGCACCTTCGTACACAAGGCTTCCAAAGCAAAACTTCTGCAGATCTTCAGGATCTGTTAAGCCGCATCTGCTTTATTTTGAAGCACAAAAAAGGGCTGCCGCAACATAATTTACGGACAGCCCTTTTTAAAACAGGTATATCAGAAATAATTACTTAATAAGCGTCAGTTTTCTGGTTTGCACCTGATTGCCAACCTGCAAACGGTACAGATAAACACCGCTTGAGAGATCTGAGGCATTAAACACAGCTGTATGAGCACCGGCTGAAAGGGTTTCATTAACCAAAACCGATACGCGCTGACCAAGCATATCAAAAACTTCCAGCTGCGCGTGTGCGCTGTACGGAAGCGAGAATTCGATATTGGTAGTAGGGTTAAACGGGTTCGGGTAGTTCTGCATCAGCTGAATATCGCGGGGGATGTCTGCATAGCGCTCAGTGCTTGTGGAAGTACCATTATCGAACACGAAGTCATCAAGGTACCAGGTGAAGTTATCACCGGCATCGCCGGCACCGCCTTCAAGGTCCATAATGATAACTACCTTGTCGTAAGGTGTGTTGCGGTCTATTCCGCTTAAATCCCATTCCAGCTGCACCCACTCATTTGCTCTTGGAATCGGAACAAGGAGATCACCTGTAGTGATGTCGTTAAATTCTCTCATTTCGAGTTTCAGCAATGCATTGATACCAGCTCTTGGCGACCAGACTTTCAGACGAAATACGGCTTCATCCGTGATCTCAAAAGGGCCATCTGTCAGATAGAAAAAACCAGCCCATGGCTGACCACCCTCACCTGCACCACCTTTTTTGTACTCAATAACAAACTCAGTTGTGTTTAAACCGGTACGGTCAGGATTCTCTAATCTGATAAGACCTGCACCATCAAACGGAAACATAGTAAATCCGTCCCAGTCGATATCATCTGTATCCACATTAAATACAAATGGCAGATTCGGCAGATCGCCTTCATCATCCGGAGGAAGGATACCCTGCGCAGATACAGAAACTGCTGCAAAAATTATCAGCAGCACTCCAAGACCCAATGCGTTTTTAATAGTCGTAAACATATGAATCATATTAAATTTTAAGAAGTTATTTTTACTTATTTATTCAACTATTGCTCGCGAGTAAGGCGTGAATATTTTTCATCCATTACTGCAAATAATTTGCTCAAAATTATGCAAACACGCAACCGTTTTCCGTACCGTTTTTATCAAAAGGACGGCCCCCTTTCCCCTGTTTTTGCCGACAACTATTTTGTTCCGGCCCGGCATATCCCGCACATACCTAAACCACCCGATACAGCTTGTTTCAGCAAACTATCACCATTCCAATTAATACAGACGACACTAAACAACTGATTTTGAATTAAATACCCTTATCCAGAGAAACCACCCCTTACCCAAACAGAAAAAGCCCGCCATAACCCACTGTGTTCTGATTTCCACAAGTGTGAATATTAATACCGAATATTTGGAAATTAATCCCACCTATTGTGCAAATTCTGTGGTATTTCAAACCCATTTCGTCTATCTTAAAATCGCAATCATTTAATGTGGTGACTATACTTTCCTGCATTCCGATTCATATGCAGCAACTCTTTGAAAATGAGAAGCTTGAAATGCAGCCGTAATCCGCTGAAAAGTTATAAGTGAAAGAATACCGCAAATGTTTGTACTGCCGCTGCTTTCCAGAATAGGAAAGCGGTTTTCAAAGGCATCTGCTGTAAATGATGCCCTAATATAATGTATGTGATTTGTCGGGACAGACAGGCTGCCTGCCACAGCATGAGCCCTACCCCCCCCGGATCAAAATCAAAAACCCATGTAACCAATGTGACAATATGGCCAACTTAAAATTATTTACAATACTATTACTCGGGCTGCTGTATCTGCCTTCAGCGCTTTACGGGCAAACCGTAACAGGTACTGTTGTTGACGCAGCTAACAACGAGCCGCTGATTGGTGTCAATATTATTTTGCAAGGTACAGCAATTGGCACTACCACAGATTTTGACGGGAATTTCTCGTTAAATGTACCCGACCTGCAGGGCGTACTTGTTTTTCGGTACGTCGGCTTTGTAACGCAGGAAATACCCCTTGAAGGACGCACAGAGCTTAACATTCGCATGCGCGAGGATACTTTCATGGGCAGCGAACTTGTTGTTGTTGCTTATGGCATTCAGCAGAGAAGCCTTGTTACAGGCGCTATTTCGAGGATAGAATCAGCACAGATTCAGCAGGCTGCACCGCTTCGCGTGGAGCAGGCCCTGCAGGGGCGTACTGCCGGCGTGCTGGTGATGCAGAATTCCGGTCAGCCCGGTTCAGGTGCTACTGTCCGGATACGCGGTATCGGTACAACCGGTGATGCTGAGCCGCTTTATGTGGTCGACGGCATGCCCGTTACAGGAATCGATTTCCTCAACCCTGCTGATATCTCCTCTATCGAGGTGCTTAAAGATGCTTCAGCTACCGCCATCTACGGCGCAAGGGGTGCTAACGGTGTTGTGATGATTACCACCAAATCGGGCCGCCCGGGCGATATTCAGGTTTCATACAATGCTTATGTCGGGTTCCAAAACCCGTGGAGGCAAACCGACCTGCTAAATGCGCCTGACTACATGATGATCATGAATGAGAGCTATGCCAACGACAACCGCACCATTCCGTTTCCTGATATCGACGAACGCATTCAGTCCATCGGAAACGGTACCAACTGGCAGGATGAAGTTTTCTTCTATAACGCTCCCCTCACCAATCACAGCCTTTCTTTTGCCGGCGGCAGCGGAAACTCTACCTATGTTTCCTCCTTCTCTTACCGGCAGCAGGATGGTATTGTGGCCCGGGGCGCATCCAATTATGAGCGTTTCACGGCGCGCCTGAACTCCGACCATACCGCAGGCCGCCTCAATTACGGCAGCCGGATTAACTACACCCGCAAAACCGCACGGGGTATCGATCCCAACGAAGAGTTTGGCGGCGTAATGTCACGTGTAGCCAACATCGACCCGGTTACACCGGTGCGCAATGAGGACGGTTCTTTTGCGCAGTCTCCTTTTGCTTCTCAGGAAGTAGTTAACCCGGTCGCAGCCATCGATATCATCAACTCCCGCAATCAGGAAGATAAATTCGTGGGCGGTGTTTACGGCCGTTTCAGGCTGATGGATAACCTCTTTATCCGCTCCTCGTTCGATGTTGATATGGCTTTTATCAACAACCGCGCTTTTACGCCGGAATTTGATCTGGGCGGCAACGTAGCCAACTCCACGACCATCGCTTTTCAGGAGCAGGTTCGTTTTATGACCTGGCAGACAAGCCATGTGCTTCAGTTCGACAACAGCTTCGGCAATCACGAATACAGCGCCATAGCCGGTTTTGAGCTGCTCGACCGCAGAACCGAGTTCCTCGGCGGTACCCGCTCCGATCTGAGCATGCCTTCATTCACGCACGCATGGCTTTCCACGGGTATCGACCCCGACAGCCAAACCAACTACGGCGGCCTCGCTCTGGAGTCGCTGGCATCATACTTCACCCGCGTGAATTACAATTATGCCGGCAAATATATCCTGGAAGGGGTCTTTCGGATGGACGGTTCCTCCAAGTTCGGCCCCGACAACCGCTGGGCTACATTCCCTGCCTTTTCTCTGGGATGGGTTATTTCCCGCGAAAACTTCATGTCTGAGTTCAGAAACCTGAGCGAGCTCCGGCTTCGCGGTGGCTGGGGCCAAAACGGAAGTGACAACATTGGTCAGTTCGGGTTCACCCCACTCATCACAACACATGCCGGTTATGGTTTCGGAGCTGATCCGACGGTTGTAACCGGTGCCTACCCCGGCCGCATCGCCAATACCAACCTGAAATGGGAAACCTCAGAGCAGTTGAGCGTTGGTCTTGAAGCTGCATTCTACGATTTCAAGTACTTCATCAATCTTGATTTTTATCAGAAACAAACCAAAGGCCTGCTGCTTTCAGCGCCCATCCCGGCCTTTATCGGCAACGCAGCGCCCATCGTTAACGGCGGTACCGTTCGCAACACCGGCTTCGAACTCGAAGCAGGCGTTCGTGATATCGTAGGCAACCTTAACTACGACCTTACCCTAACCGGTACCTATAACGTCAACGAGATAACCGCTATCAGCAATGAGGAAGGCCGCCTGTTCGGTGCTAACGTTTCTACATCCATGAACAGCGTTGCCATGGCGCAGGTCGGCTTCCCGATCGCGTTCTTCTGGGGCTTTCAGACGGCCGGTATTTTCCAGAGCGAAGAAGATGTGCTGAACCATGTGAATGAAGACGGCGTGCTCATTCAACCCAATGCCCGGCCCGGCGATCTGATTTTTGTAGATCAGAACGGCGATGGTCAGATTACGGATGAAGACCGTGTTAAAATCGGCAACCCTTATCCCGATTTCACCCTCGGTTTCAACATCAACCTCGGCTGGAAAAACTGGGATCTGAACATGTTCATCTATGGTGCTTTTGGTCAGGATATTTTCACAGGCGGTACCCGCCGGCATGACCTGAACATGCCAAACTGGAAAGCCTCTGTTCTCGACCGCTGGACTCCCGAAAACACCAATACCTCGCACCCGCGGGTTACGATTAACGACCCCAACGGCAACTTCTCGCGCCCGTCTGACTTCTTCATCGAAGACGGTTCGTTCGTTCGCCTGCGTAATGCCGCTGTGGGATACACCCTGCCCGGCGAGTGGGTTAACCGGATTGGTGCACGGCGCATGCGTGTTTATGCGGCAGCTCAAAACCTGTTCACGATTACAGGCTACTCAGGGCACGATCCTGAAATCGGATCCCGCGGCGCGCTTGATGTCGGCATCGACCGCAACATCTACCCGCAGGCCCGCACCTACATGTTCGGCGTAAACCTTGATTTTTAAACTGAATCACCATGAAAAAATTAATTGCAGTTATTCTCCTTTTCTCACTTCCGTTTCTGGCTTCAGGATGTATGGACGGCTTTCTGAGCCACGAGCCGCCTGTTGACCGGGTTCAGGATAATTTTTACCAGACTGAGGCTGATGCCGAGCAGGCCCTGTTCGCCATCTATGAAACCCTCACCTTTTCGCACGGAAGGGCTAACGACGGATTTCATCCCTTCGACCTGATTTCAAACATCCTTTCGGATGATGCCTACGCCGGCGGTTCCGGTACCGGCGATCAGCCCGAGCTGCTTGAATTCAATGCCCACAACATTTCCGTTAACAACGGCAAGGCCCTGGGCCTGTGGTCTGACCGCTTCACCGGTGTTTACCGGGCGAACCTGCTGATCAAATACATCAACGAAATCAACTTCCGCGATGAGGAAACCAGAGCCTATTTCGAAGCAGAAGCCCGCTTCCTGAGAGCCTATCACTACTTCGATCTCGTTCGCTTTTTCGGAAACGTCCCCCTGTTTACGCGTCCGCTCGTAGCGGCCGATATCCGGGTAGAGCAGGCTGATCCGGGCGAGGTTTACGAATTCATTGCCAGCGAACTTGCCGAAATCATCCCCATGCTGCGGGAAACCATCCCTGCCGATCAGCTGGGCCGGGTTTCCAAATGGACCGCTCAGGCCATGCTTGCACGCGTGTTTCTCTACCACCGCGACTACGCGCAGCCCGTGTTTGGCGCGCCGGCACTGTCTGTTACCGAAGCGGAAGTAATTGCCCACCTTGAAGATGTAATCAACAACAGTGGCCATGTGCTGCTTCCTAACTTTTCTTCTCTCTGGGGCAAAAGCGGCAACAATAATAACGAAGCCCTGTTTTCCGTGCAGCACATTACCAACACCTTTGGCGACTGGGGCTTCCTGAACGGCTCCATCGGAAACTGGGCCACAACCATGAGCGGCCTCCGCGGCGTTGGCTTTCACCCTGTGTATGCGCAGGGCTGGTCGTTTCAGCCGGTAACGGCTGACCTGAGCAACG
Organism: Cyclonatronum sp.; assembly: GCF_022565315.1. Classification (NCBI taxonomy): domain Bacteria; kingdom Pseudomonadati; phylum Balneolota; class Balneolia; order Balneolales; family Cyclonatronaceae; genus Cyclonatronum; species Cyclonatronum sp. The sequence continues at coordinate 14,475 of NZ_JAIUMX010000045.1, forward strand.
CTTTCGACCGTGCCAACGACAGCCGCTACTTTGTGAGCATTCTCGACCCGGTTGCGGAAAATGTGAATCATGCGGCCGGTCAGATGTTTCAGTGGCAGGGGTACGCCTTCAAGAAGTTCTACCCCCGCCGCCCGGATACCCCTGCTTTTAACACAGAGTTTAACTGGCCCTACAACCGGCCCGTCGTCCGCTTTTCGGATGTACTGCTGATGGCGGCTGAGCTTGGTGCCCCGAATGCGCAGCAGTATTTCGATCAGGTACGGCAGCGTGCGTACGGCGCCAACTTTGTGTCCATCCCCGCTACCCGCGAAAACATCATGAACGAGCGTCGCCTTGAGTTCGCCGGCGAAGGCCACCGCTACTGGGATCTGCTCCGCATGGGCCTCAATGTAGCCGCTGAGCGGATTAACGCACAGGCGCAGGCCCCTGAAATTCCTATTAATTTCAGAACCGAGCGACTCGGGCTTCTCCCGATTCCGCAGTCTGAAATCAACCTTTCAGACAACACCCTGCGTCAGAACCCGGGCTACTAATCTGCCCGGAAACACATCCCCCCTTAAACATAAAACCAGAGGCAGCGCGGCTCAGCACAGGCTGAGAAAGCTGCCCCGGTTTCCAAACTAAAACGGCAGCCCCCTGAAGGAATCCATCCTTCGGAGCTGCCGTTTTTTTTATAGGGTGATGGGCTTCCGGGCCTTATGAAAGCTCAGCGCCCGGCTTCACCCGAATAAATCCGTGCCGCTTTCGCGTTTCACCCCGAGGTACTCAAACGCCTTTTGCGTGGCAACACGCCCTTTCGGGGTACGCTGCAGGAAGCCCTCCTGAATCAGGAAAGGCTCGTAAACTTCTTCTATCGTGCCCTTTTCTTCGTTCACGGCAACGGCGAGGGTGCCGAGCCCTACGGCTTTGCCCTTGTAAAGCTCGGTAAGCACGTTGAGGATACGGATATCCATGTCGTCGAGACCGTTGGAGTCCACATCGAGGGCGTTCAGGGCGCGGTCGGCGAGCACGTCGGTGATTTCGCCCGTGCCTTCCACTTCGGCAAAGTCGCGGGTGCGGCGCACGAGGCGGTTCACAATGCGGGGCGTGCCCCGGCTGCGGCGGGCAATTTCGTAGGAGCCTTTGTCGCTCAGGCCGATATTCAGGATGGAGGCCGTGCGGCGCGCGATCAGCTGCAGCAGCTCGGTGTCGTAGTAGTCGAGGCGCAGGTCGATGCCGAAACGGGCGCGCAGGGGCGCCGTGAGCAGGCCCTTCCGCGTAGTGGCGCCGACAAGGGTGAAGCGCTTTAGCTCGATCTGCACGCTGCGGGCGTTGGGGCCGCTGTCGATTACAATATCGATCTTGAAATCTTCCATGGCCGAGTACAGGTACTCCTCCACAATGGGGTTGAGCCGGTGTATTTCATCGATGAAGAGCACATCACCCTCCTCAAGATTCGTGAGCAGCCCGGCAAGGTCGCCCGGTTTTTCGAGCACCGGCCCGATGGTCGGCCGCATGTTTACGCCCATCTCGTTGGCAATTACGGTGGCCAGGGTCGTTTTGCCCAGGCCCGGCGGACCCGACAGCAGCACGTGATCCAGCGGCTCGCCCCTCATACGCGCGGCTTTGATGAAAACCGAGAGGTTGTCGATAATTTTTTGCTGCCCGATAAACTCGCTGAGCCGCAGCGGTCGCAGGCTTTGCTCGAAGGAGGGTTCCCGGAGTTCTGCGTTGAGGTTTGGATTTGCCACTATGCTGTTCTTTTTAGGTGATGGATGATGCCGGAGCCTTTGCCGGCCTTCCGTCTTTCATGAAAATACGCGGGTGCAGCGTATTTCGCCAATCCGGCAATCAACCGGCCCGCTCGGCGAGCTCAAGCCACTCAAGCTCCAGCGCGTCGAGCTGTTCCCCGGTTTCCGCGTACTCCTCTGCAAGCCGGGTAATGTGCTCCGGGCTGAGCCCCGTCTGATTCATCTCGGCTTCCAGCTTTTCGCGGGCCGCCGTAAGTTTTTCAATTTCCGTTTCGAGCTTTTCGTACCGCTTGCGCTCTTTAAAGCTCAGGCTCTTCTGCCCCGCCGGCTGTGCAGCGGCCTGCTTCGTATCAGCCGCCCGCTGCGCCTTTTCCCGCTCAGCCGATTTGCGCTCGCGGGCCGCGGCTTCGAGGGCATCCTGCTCCGCCCGGTATTCGAGCCAGCTGCCGTTAAAGTCCCGGATTTTGCCGTTTCCTTCAAATACAAAAAAGTGTTCCACCAGCTTATCCATAAAAAACCGGTCGTGGGAAACGATGATGAGGCATCCCTTAAAATCCATCAGAAATTCTTCAAGCCGGTTTAGGGTGATGAGATCGAGGTCGTTGGTGGGCTCATCGAGAATCAGAAAATTGGGATTTTTGATGAGCACCATCATCAGGGCGAGCCGGCGCCGCTCCCCGCCGCTGAGCTTGCCCACCGGCGTGTACTGCATCTTGCCCGGAAACATAAAATGCTCCAGAAACTGCGAGGCCGAAATCCGGTTGCCGTCGGCCAGTTCGATGTACTCAGCCACATCCTTAATCACATCAATCACCCGCTGCTCTTCATTGAATTCAACCACCCGCTGCCGGTAATGACCGTACACCAGGGTTGTGCCGCTGTCGAGGGTTCCCGAATCTACGGGCTCATCACCCGTTAGGATGTTGAGGAAGGTGCTCTTGCCCACGCCGTTGCGCCCGATAATGCCGATGCGCTCGCCCCGCTGAAATTCGTAGCTGAAATCATCCATAATCACCGTGTCGCCGAAGCGCTTGCTCACTTTTTCCAGCTCGAGGATTTTGCCGCCCATGCGGGTCATGCTCACCTCAAGGCGCAGCTGACTCTCCTCGGTTTTCTGCTTCGCTTTTTTCTCGGTCTCATAAAAGGCCGAGATACGCGATTTCGACTTGGTGGTGCGGGCTTTGGGCGAGCGGCGCATCCAGTCAAGCTCTTTCTTCAGCAGCTGACCCGCCTTTCCGATTTCGACCTGCTCCACTTCCTGCCGCTCGGCTTTTTTCTCGAGGTAGTAAGAGTAGTTGCCCTTATGATGGTACAGCTTGCCGCCGTCGATCTCGATGATGTGGGTACAGATGCGGTCGAGGAAGTAGCGGTCGTGCGTGATCATCAGCAGGGTGATGTTGCTTTTGATGAGCCAGGCTTCGAGCCACTCAATCATCTCCACATCAAGGTGGTTGGTAGGCTCATCGAGCAGGAGCAGATCCGGGTTTTCGAGCAGGGCAAAGGCCAGGGCCACCCGCTTGCGCTCCCCGCCGGAAAGCGTGCCGATAGACTGATCGAGCTGCGTAACGCCGAGTTTGCTGAGGATGCTTTCCATGCGCTGCTCGTAATCCCAGGCACCGGCGGCCTCCATGGCGGCGAGGGCTGCGTCAAATTCCTGCTGCGTTTCATCCGAATAATGATCGGTCTGCGCCTGCACGGCTTTTTCGTAGCGCTGAATAAGCGCCGCGGTTTCGGAACCCGCCCGGCCGATGTAGGCCCGTATGCTGAGGGCATTGTCGAGCTCAGGCTCCTGCTCCAGCCAGGCCATGCGGATGCCGTTGCGCACCATCACCTCACCCCCGTCGGGGCTTTCTTTGCCGGAAACAACCTTCAGCAGGGTCGATTTCCCCGTGCCGTTCGGGGCTACAAGCGCGGTTTTATCGCCCCGCGACAGGCCAAAGGTGATGCCGCTGAACAGCGGCTTGATGCCGAAACTTTTGGAGAGGTTCTCAACCGTGAGGTAGGTCATGATGAAATTTTTTGAAAGAAAATGCGGTGTTTGCCTGAGCCGCGCAAGATACGGCGTTTTGAGGGAATTCGGGTGATGCGGTACCGGACCTGATCCGGGAATGTAGCTGGGATGAAAGCCCGGCTGCGGTCCCGTGGACTTCATAAATTTCAAAACATGCTAAAGACCCGAACGCCATGAGCAGGCCTTTCTTTAGCCTTTGCCAACAGGAGCAGGTAAGTGCTAAAATTAAAGTCCGCGAAAATCCTCCGCGATCCGGAAAATCCGCGGGCCATCAGCGCGTACGTGGCGAAGGATATCCCTCAAAAACAAAACCCCCGCCGGTATCACCAGCGGGGGTCTTTAGGATTTATTTTAAAACAAAAGTTTGATTGCGTTCGCTTAGCGCAGCAGCATCATTTTTCCGGTGAGCTGCACGGGCGTTGCCGTTCCGTTTGTGCGCAGGCGGTACAGGTACAGGCCCGAAGCCAGCCCGCGGGCATCAAAGGCAATGGTGTGCGTGCCCGCCTGATGGCTTCCGTTTGCAAGAACTGCTACCCGCTGACCGGTCACGTTAAACACTTCCAGCACGATATCGGCCTGTACCGGAAGGTCGAAGGTGATATTGGTGGTGGGGTTGAACGGGTTCGGATAATTCTGGTGAAGCATGAATTGCTGCGGCAGATTGCTGAGCTCCTCACCGGGTACGGACACAAAAGCTTCGGTGCGGACAAGGATGTTATCGAGACGAAGCTCAGCGCGCGGACCGCTGTTTCCGTCAACATGGTAGTACTTCCATCGAAGCTGAAGGTAGGGTACCCCGGCGGCATCATCGGGCAGGCGGATATCGCTGAAGTGTGTTTCATGCCCGCTTGTAGTGTTGCGCACGTACTCGACCGGGTTGCCGCTGCTGTCGGTTACATCGGTGAAGGCCCCCTGATTTCCGACACGGTATTGCAGGCGGATGGCGTATTCCCGGGAATTGGGGGTAACCGTTCCGGCAGTGAAGTTAACGAAGACTTCTTCTGTTGCCCGCGTATCAAGGGCCAGCACCGCAGCCCCCAGATCGCGGCTCCGGCCCGTGTTGATGAAGGATATGCCGTCTTCACCGAGCGCGTTTATCCGCGTGCGTCGGGTGAGTGCATACGGAAAACCCAAGGAAGCCGCATCATCTTCGTGGTATTCCTCTTCGGTGATGAAGTAAGGGTCCGTCATTTCGTCAGCAAGCCCGGGATCAGTGAGGCGGGTTTGCTGAAACACCATATTGCCCGGGAAGGTAAGCTCAGGCTGTTCCGGTCCCCAGAAATCGAAGAGGTAATCGCCTGTGCTGAGGTCGTGCGCAACCGGGTTCATGTCATCACCTTCGAACGGCTCAAATACGAACACAGCCGTAATGGTTTCGAGCAGGGCCGGATCAACCGTAATAACGGGATCGCTGCTGTCATGGCCGAGCCAGCCGTCGAAGCGGTAACCGGCATTGGGGATGGCTTCCAGCCGCACCGGCACCCCGGCAAAGTAGGTTGCCTCAAAAGGATAGGGATTGGCTGCTACGCCGTCCGTTTCGGGAGCAAGCCTGATGGAGTTAAGCTTAATGACACCCGCATTCGGCGCGCTGATATCAGCGGTGAAAGTGGCCAGACCATCGAGATCAAAACGCTCGATAAGCTGATTGCGGATGTTTTCGGGCCGGGCGGTCATCCAGTTCCTGAAGGAGTTTACGCGATTGTTCCAGCTTGCAGCTGAAGCCGGATACTGCCACCTTGCAACGTGATATGGTATTGCATTTTGGATTTTAGCAGCTGACTCATTGATAATTGCATGTGCTGTTTCCGGAACCATGTAAGAATGCATGAAATCAGCATGCCTGTTAATCAGCTCGTTCCTAAATATTTCGTTCTGAATCAGTTCAAGGAAGATTTCATTATACCATGTATCATTAAACAACCTTGCCAGATTATCATGGGCAGGTGAGTTAAATAAACCAAAACTTCGGTCCAGATCATTGATGAGCCATCGAAACCGGCCATCATGAACCCCGTCTCCGGGGCGGTATTCATTACGGGTTCGAAATATTCTTTGATTGGTATGTGGCCAGTCGTTGTTTGAACTGTAAACATTAATCACGATCTGATTGATATAGTTATCTATATCCATCATAGTCATCAGGTCTTCATAATTTTCAGAAGCCGTCATGTCGTTCTCAGTAACAAAATTCAGCATTGCCACATACGCCAAGTTATCCCCATCATCTGCTGATGGAATCCTGTTAAACGCAAAAGTCAAATAATCCAGGCTATCACGGTCAATTTCATACTTTCTTTCAAAATAATGACGGCCGTATCGCTCCCGAATATTATACAAACCCCAAAATTCTCCGTTCACAAATTTTACTGACGGTCTGTAATCCTGCGTTTCAATATCAAGATTTCTGAAAAACCGCTGTGAAACAGCATCCCGCATAATCAGGCTGTTAAAATCCTGACCCGAGTTGCGGATTATCAGCCGGTTAAAGCGCTGCACCGGCTGATCTTCGAAAATCTTATACTCAAAACGGGAGGTGCCGTAATCTGACCTTGAGTAAATCCGCACGCTCTTCATCGGGTAGCTTCGTGAAAAATTACCGTGAATACGAATTCCGGCAAATTGATTAAAGCCTAAATCACCTGTTTGCTCGAAAAACTCTATGTGCATTTTCCTTTCCCACTCATCGCCGCGCTGAAAGTAATTTCCGCTTGTGCCTTGTCCCGGATTATAATTTGCTCCGGGCACCATTATTCCCCTTTCATGACCAAAAAGGCTGTCAGGCGGGCTAACAATCGAAAGAACAGGCAGGCCTATATCAAGCACATTTTGCAGACCTATAAAATAACTTCGGAACACCATTTCGCTTCGAGCACCGTCATCCGGATTTACGCAAACAGTACCAATCACAGATGCTTTCATCACCTCTTCCGTTGGCGGCAGCCATGCAGGGATACCGGAATCCCCGTTATTCTGAGGTATCAGCGAGAAGAAGTTGGGGTCTCCGGCGCGGCTGTCAATCAGTATGGGAGCTGTAAAAAGCTCTGATTCAGGATTGTCAGGGCCGGGCCATGAGCCGTTAAAGGTAACCCAGGCCTGCGGAAACTCATCGGGGCAGGCGATATTCAAATGGAAGGGTTCGTCATAAAATCCGGCCTGATGCGAAAAACCGGGAGTCTGGCTGTTAGCCGAAGATCCAAATGACAGTATGGCCAGCAGGCACACCAAGATCAGAGCTGCGAGTTTTTTTTCCATATAAGTGACTACTTTTTTTTTAAAAGTTAACTACAAGCATTCCGCGTAAAATAAATAAAAATAAGAACCCCCCTTGTTACACTTCGATGAACTGCCTTTTTCCTTCGATAAGCACAAAAAAAACCCGCCGGCGTATTCCACGCCGACGGGTTCGAACTTTAGCTTATAGCTAACCATGATTTAATTTCTTCAGCGCTTCACGCTGTTTGCCCTGCGATGCTTACGGGCGGCGGAACACTTTTTCGTCCAGCAGGTTCTCAGGATTATCCACATACCAGTCAGGGAAGAGCTCGCCGCCGCTTTGCGCCCATGCGTTGTAGTTTACATAGGCTTCATTTATGGCTACCTGACTCAGCGGGTACACAAAAGGCACCGGGATGTTGATGGCCCAGTTCAGGCCTTCGCGGCTCGTGTAGAAGACGCCGGCTTCAGGATTTGAGATGTCGCTTGCCTCGCCAAACAGTTCTGTATTTGCCAGTGATGTCGGCGGCATGCCTTTCAGGTGTACTTCGTGGCCGCGGCCGCCGAAGGCTTCGCCGTTACGAATACCGTGAATGAAGATGAACGGGTTGTAAGGAGGATTGCCTACCTGTGCGCGGCTCAGCGGGCTGCTGAAAGTGATGGTTGTTTCAATCACATCGTACTCCGTAAAGCGGCCTGCAAGCACATTTGAGAAGGTCGGCATGTTATCTGTTGAGTTATCCCACAGAATAACAACTGCGCTGTCCTGCTCTGCTTCGGTACCGTTCGCATTGTTGGTTACAAGCCCGGTGGTAAGGCGCTGCCCGTTCACAGAAGTTACTGCGGATGAAGCAAAGGGGAACTGATATCCGAAACCTGTTCTGAGTACACCACCGATGGCGCGGATTTGGTGCGTCATTTCGATGCGGATAATCTCGTTATTGCTGTTGGTGATCTCGCGGATGTTGTAGCCGAGCACCAGGTCGTTCATGTCGTAGTCGCCGAAACCGGGCCAGTTGTCTTCGAAGGCCAGGGTACCGAATACGTTGGCTGCAGGGTAGTGGTTTACAAACTCAGTTTGGTTGCTCGTGCCGCCTGTGGGTGCACATGTTGATGTATCAGTAGCATTTGTGCCTTCAATTACGATGTCGTCCAGTGCCCCACGATTACTGCCACCCACTTCAAGGAAGTTCCAGATCAACCGGCGAACGCCTGTCAGCTCAGATGGTATATTTACTGTTGCATCAATCACCACATCACTTTGATTTGGCGAGTACTCCTGCACGTAAAGCGGGTTAGCTGTATCAACATTTCCGTGAACATCAGTATAATACAGCCCTAAAATTGACCGGCGGGTATTTGGGTTACCGCTTTGCGTCCATCTGAATGTAATTGTACCGGTACCGTTAAAATCTACCCATGGTGAAGTAATTGAATTTGGAAAACTGTTACCATCAGGGTTCTGTGTTCTGAATGCATCGCCATCTATAGATGAACCATTTACCTGACCACCCACGAATACCCAGCAGAGCGCCTCATAAGCGTTTGTATTACCTAACTCAAAGTCGTTTGTTACCGGAGATCCGGTGTTGTTCAAACCTGCGCCTGCAGCCTCGCCTGTAGTTACAAAGCCATGATCTGTTGGAGCATCAGATGTGCCGCGAAGCAGGCCGATTTCAGACTGGCTTTCATCGCGCTTGGTTACCACATTAACCTGAGCTGAATTACCGGAAAGCTCAACTTTGTGTGCACTCATCAAACCGTTTGGCAGCGTTGAAAGCACCCAGAGGTCTTCCCGCACATGTCCGCCGATATTGAGGTCAAGGGCGCGGCTCTGACCCGCGGTAAGAGGTGTTTCACGAATGATGTTACCACCCATAAACGGGTGTCCGTCATATACCCGGATTAATGTGCGTTCTGCTGCAATGTCTGAAGCCCGTACATTTAGGGTTATATCTTTTGTGGTAGTAAAGTTAAAGCCTGCTGGTATATTCAGTTTATCAGATGGTACATCATCAACCGTAGATACCATATCGCAGGAGCTCAGCAAAAACATACCTGCAAAAAGCAGGGCAAGTCCGGATGTTTTTATATTTATAAAGCTTTTCATAATGAGTACCGTGTTGCGCGTGTGGGTTGTTTTATTAAATCAGGTTTGTGTTTTTTCGAAGCACCTTTATGTATAGGCACCTTTATGTATAGGTGTATTTTCTGAATCTAAAGTAAGGGTAAAAACACTGTTATTCGGTTGGTTTTCGATAAGTGACCCTGATTACACGATGAACTTCTGAAACAACCCGATTGGCCCTGGCAGCACATACGTGTTCTTACGCAAACACGGCTTTTATGAACAATTTGAGCACTATGGCAGATAACAAGCTGATCATTGATTATCACAAATTTAGGTCTGCTACTGGCATTGAATAGTGAAACAGGGTCATTTAAGCCTGTCGCTTTTTATACGTGTAATTACGTAGCCTTAGCCGGTAATTTCACTTCTTGCAGCCCCAATTCGATGAGCTGCAATAACTTAAACGAATCCGGATGTACGTGCGCCGACTGCTCATTCACACGCACTCTTATTTTATGGCAGGAAGTCAAAAAGCTTATATTAAACCCTTTGGTGTTCAATTAGCGTAATTTTTACTTAGACTTGTAGCCTGTTACTATGAAACTTCCCTGGTTCATCCGGATTATTTGTTACCCCATACTTGCTTTTCTGCTGCTTCAGGCCTGTGGCAGCGGCCTTTCACACGAAGAAGAGGTTGAGCTCTGGCATCAGGATCGCGTAGAACGCCTCAGCGCTGAGCGCGGCTGGCTGAAGCTCGCCGGCCTGTTCTGGCTCGAAGACGGCACCCACACCTTCGGCACTGCCGATACGAATGATATCATCCTGCCTGAAAACAGCATTTTGCCCGAGGCCGGATCTCTCACCATAAACGGCAGCATGATTACCCTCAGCCCCGCTGAAGACGGGCTCTTTTCCATAAACGGTGAAGCCTTAACAGGCAGCCTCACGTTTCCGGTCGAAAACGCCCTCGAGCCCGAGCACGGCCGGCTTGCCTTTACGTTTATTGAGCGCGGTGGCGAAATAGCCCTGCGTCTGTACGACGAACAGAGCTATGTTTACACCGGCTTTACCGGGATTGAGCGCTTTCCGGTGAACGCTGCCTTCAAAACCGAAGCCAAACTGATACCGCACGAACAAGCTTCCAGCCTGCCCATTTTAAATGTGCTGGGTCAGGTTACCGATACTGATTCTCCGGGCATCCTAACCTTTGAACTTGGGGGTGAACCTCTTTCGCTGTGGGCGCTTGGGGAAGCGGATGATGAGCAGCTTTTTCTGATTGTAGCCGATCATACCAACCGGGAAGAAACCTTTGGCGGCGGACGCTTCCTCTACGTGCCCAACCCGGGGCCGAACGGCACGGTACTCCTCGATTTCAACAAACTCTACAACCCGCCCTGCGCTTTTTCAGATTACACGACCTGCCCCCTCCCTCCTCCTGAAAACCGCCTGCCCGTGCGGATTGAAGCCGGCGAAAAACGCTATCATCAGTACTTCTAAGCCGGTTACAAACAGAGCCTTTCTTTCGGTTTTACAACCTGCAACACCCTCGTTTTGTATCTTGCAGGTAAAGTTCTGATCCGGATGGTTCGCATGAAACGGCCGGAGCTTTTAGCCGTTCTTTGATTGCACTTTCTGGTGAGGGACCCCGCCCACCAACATTTAACCGGAGGTCAGTATGAAAACCCGAATGCAGGATAAAGTCATCATCATTACCGGTGGCGCAGGCGGAATCGGTCTGGAGTCTGCGGCTCTTTTTCTGGAAGAAGGCGCACGGGGTATCCACCTTGTTGATCTCGATGCCGGCGCGCTCAAACAGGCCGTAAGCAAACTCCCGGCAGACAGCCCCGTTACCTGGACAGCCGCTGATGTGAGCCTCTCAGCAGATGTGGCCCGCTACACGGATGAAGCCGCAAAAGCACACGGCAAGATCGACGTGCTCTTTCTTAATGCCGGTATAGAAGGCAAAGTGCTGCCCATCAGCGAATACCCGGAAGAGCTGTTCGACAAAGTGATGGCGGTAAACGTGAAAAGCATTTTTCTGGGGCTGAAGCACGCCATTCCGCACCTGAAAGAGAACGGCGGCGGCAGTGTGATGATCACCTCCTCCGTTGCAGGCCTTCGGGGCACACCGAATGTGAGCGCCTATGTTACGAGCAAGCATGCGACCCTCGGCATCATGAAAACCGCAGCGCTTGAACTCGCCGCAGATAAAATCCGGGTGAACAGCATCCATCCCTCACCGGTTGATAACCGCATGATGCGCTCGCTTGAAGACGGCTTCGCCCCCGGCAAGGGCGACGAAGTGAAGGCCGGTTTCGAGCAGATGATCCCCCTCGGCCGCTATGCCACCAACCGCGAAATCGCAGAAATGGCGCTGTTCCTCGCCTCAGATGAAAGCCGCTTCATCACCGGCAGCTCCTTTGTGGTTGATGGCGGGATGACGGCTAAGTAAATGAAGCCATCGCCATAAAGGCACGATAAATAAGCGGCGCACTTACGTACCGGAGGTAATCAACAGGTTCGTTTCCTGCCCGCTTATTTTCTCTGCACAACTTTTGATACCCTGGTTATATCCGCTATTTTTATCCTTGAAATAATTTTTCGCCCGGCGTACTTTATTTTCTAAATCCATTAAATTCATACAACTATGCCGACCGTAACACTTCGTGTAAAGGAAGATTCTCTGCAAAAGCTTTACGAACTGCTTGATCAGCTGCCTGAAGTGGAAGTAATTGAAAGTGAAGCTGATTTTCATGCTGCCAAAACCGATTTGCATGAAGCTTTGCAACATTTAATTTCCGGCAAAAATCGTGTGGTGTCGCTGGAGGAGCTGGAAAGAAATATGGAAAAAGTTATTTCCAGGCATGAAAATCAACCTTCGTGAATCATTCCAAAATCGCTTGTTGCGACAAGTGGAATACATATCAAGAGACAACCCGGCAGCGGCAAGAAAATTTAAGGCTGATTTATTAAGTGCCATTAACAGTTTGCCAAAATGCGCTCGGGCTTGCTGAAAACCATTTTTGTAGTTAAGCTCTTAAATAATAGCTGCTTAAATTTTTGGGCGGGGGTTGCTCAGCCAGTGAGCAGCTCCCGCTTTCGTTTTCAGGGCTTTGCGGCCCTCGCGGCGCGGGCTACGGCATCCGCAACGCGCTCACCATCCATTGCGGCACTTACAATGCCGCCGGCATACCCGCCGCCTTCCCCGCACGGAAACAGGCCTTTCAGCTGCGGATGCTCCAGGGTTTGGCTGTCGCGGGGGATGCGCACCGGCGAGGAGGTGCGGGTTTCGGGGGCGAGCACAACGGCCTCGTTGGTGAGGTAACCCCGCATCGAGCGGTCAAACTGCCGGAAGCCCTGCTGCAGCGCCCGGTGAATGAAATCAGGCAGCACATCCCCCATTTCCACCGGCGTAATACCCGGCGCGTAAGAGGTTTTCGGAAGATCAGCCGAAACCCGCCCCTTCACAAAGTCTTCGAGGCGCTGCGCCGGCGCCGTTTGGCGCTCTCCGCCGGCCTTCCAGGCCTGCACCTCAATGGCCTGCTGAAAATACATGGCCGCCAGCGGACCGTGCTTTTCGAACGGCCGGAAATCTTCATCCCGAAGCTCGACCACAATGCCGCTGTTGGCCGTTGAACGCGCCCTGCGGGACGACGACCAGCCGTTGGTCACGATTTCGCCGGGCTCGGTTGCACAGGGGGCTATCACCCCGCCGGGACACATGCAAAACGAGTACACCCCGCGGCCTTCTACCTGCTTGGTGATGCTGTAGGAGGAAGGCGGCAGCCAGGGTCCGCGGTCGGTTTCGCAGCTGTACTGAATCTGATCGATGAGCTGCTGCGGGTGCTCAACCCGTACCCCAACAGCGAGCGGCTTCCGCTCAATCAGGATGCCGTTTTCGTGCAGCAGCCGGAAAATGTCGCGGGCGGAGTGCCCTGTTGCAAGAATGGTTTTTCGGGCACGGAACACATCACCCTTTAACGTACGCACCCCGCGCAGCGCACCGCCCTCAGTAATGAGGCCTGTTACGCGGGTATCGAAATGCACTTCGCCACCGTGTGCTATCACACATTCGCGCATGCTTGCGATGATGCCCGGCAGCTTGTTGGTGCCGATATGCGGGTGCGCCTCAACGAGGATATCGCGAACGGCACCGAAGCCCACAAGCAGCTCAAGGATGCGGCGTACATCACCCCGCTTTTTTGCGCGGGTGTAGAGCTTGCCGTCTGAGTAGGTGCCGGCCCCGCCTTCCCCGAAACAGTAGTTTGAGTCGGGGTTTACTTCGTGCCGCACGTTAATATTTTTGATGTCTTTGATGCGGGCCTTCACATCCTTACCGCGCTCCAGCACAATCGGGCGATAGCCGAGCTCGATGAGGCGCAGGGCCGCGAACAGGCCTGCCGGTCCGGCCCCGATCACGAGTACTTCTTCGGCA
>NZ_JAIUMX010000046.1:0-25877 GCF_022565315.1 Cyclonatronum sp.
AATAATTCCTATGCTCCATCCTTTCCAAATTTTTGATGCGCCTGCTTCCGGGCTTAATCTGGTTGAGTCTTCTGCCGGAACGGGCAAGACCTACAGCATCACCTCGCTGGTGGTGCGGTTTCTTGCGGAGGGCCGTGTTGCCGGGCCGGGCAGTCTGCTGGTCGTGACCTTCACCAAGGCGGCGACGCAGGAGCTGCGCGACCGGATATCGGGCCGCATCCGGGAGGCCGCCGATGCCCTGCGCGAGCCGGGGGGTGACACGGGAGATGCTTTTCTGGAGGAGCTCAAGCAGCAGTTCGGCGGGCAGCCCGAAGCCCTGCGCAATCTCGAGCGGGCGCTCACGGATTTCGATCAGGCCGCGATTTACACCATTCACGGGTTTTGTCAGCAGGCGCTGCAGGAGTACGTGTTCGAGAGTGGCACCCGCTTCGATATCGACTACTCGGGCAATATCGAAGAGCTGATGCAGGAGGCCGCCGACGACATCTGGCGGGGAGAGCTCAACCGCCTGGCTGAGGCCGGGGAGCGCGAACAGATGCTGCTTCAGTTCCTGCTCAGCGACCTCCAAACGCCGGATGCCATGCTCAAACTGTTTAGTCCGCTCGCGGGCAAGCCCTACCTGCAGCTGTACGAGGCCGGCGAGGCAGAAGCCGGCGAACTGCTCGATAGCTACCATCGCAGCTGCGCTGAGCTGGCAGAAAGCTGGGATTCGGAAGCCATCACCAAACTGCTAACCGATGCCATAACAAGCAAGGCGCTCAACAACAATAAGTACCGGCTTGCAACCATCCAAAGTGCATTGCCTGAGCTCAACCGCCTGATTTCCGCTCAAGACTGGTCCGGCCTCGGAGTTTTCAAGCATCTTGATAAATTCGGCACTGCCAAACTCAGCAGCGGCACGAGCAGCAGCGGCACAACGCCCGAACATCCCTTTTTTGATGCGGTTGAGGCGTTTCTGGAATGCAGCCCCGCCCCTTTGCAGGAGGGCTACTATGTGCGGCTGTACCGGCAGTTTCAGGACCGGCTGGAGCTGCTCAAGGAACAGCGCCGGCAGCGCTCCTTCGACGACATCCTGATTATGGCGCGGGATGCGGTGTGCGACAATCAGCAGATGCGGATGCGGCTTCGCGCGCAGTACCCGGTCGCCCTCGTGGATGAATTTCAGGATACGGACCCGGTTCAGCTCGATATTTTTCTTACGCTGTACGGCACCAACAGTCCGGATCAGGCGCTCTACATGATCGGCGACCCCAAGCAGAGTATCTACAAATTCCGCGGGGCAGATATTCACAGCTACATCGCGGTGCGCTCGCGCCCCGGGGTGCAGTGCTTCACCCTCGACAAAAACTACCGCTCGGTGAAAACCATGGTCGATGCCGTAACAGAGCTTTTTCTCGCGGCCGACGGCGGGCGGGCGGGGCAGTGGCCCGGGGGAATTTCCTTCGCGCCCTCGCAGGCGCACCGCTCGGGCCCCGAGCTGCGGATCCGAACCGGCGATGCCGAAGAAGAAACGGAGCAGGCAGCCCTGCATTTCCTGCTGCCTGACGACACCGTTAAGGATAACGAAAACAAGGACGTTGCCCTGACCCGCATTGCACATCAGGCGGCTTGTGAGATGGCGCGGCTGCTGAACCTGGCCGTGAAGGGGCGGGCTGAGCTGCTCGAAAAAGAGCAGTGGCGGCCGCTGCGGCCCGGCGACATCGCGGTGCTGGTGCGCGACCGCTACGAAGCGGCGACCTTCAAAAAAGCGCTGATGCTGCACGGCATCAAGAGCGTGCACCGGAGCTCGGAAAGCGTGTTCAAGACGGAGGAAGCCGGCTTCCTGCTGGAGCTGCTGCATTTGGTGCGCGAAAATACGCGTCCGGCGCAGCTGCGCGCCTTTTTGTTCCGGGATGAAATCGGGCAGCGCATGAGCGACCTGCAGCAGATGGAAGCCTCGCCTGAGCTGCTTTCGGAGGTAATTGAGGGCTTCGCGGAGCTGCGGCAGGTGTATGCCCGCAGCGGCTTCACGGCCATGCTGCGGCGCTTCCTGAATCAGGAAATCGGGCGGCTGGGGGAGCGGGCGGTGCAGGTGCGCACGCGCATCCTCAGCCTGCGGGAAGGGGAGCGGATTTTCACCAACCTCATGCACCTGAACGAGCTGATCGACGCCTTCGAGCGCGAGCACCGCTCCGGCGCCGATGCCCTCATCAAGTGGCTGAGCGGAAAAATTACCGAAGCTGACGGCCGCAGCGAAGAGGGCGAAATCCGCCTGGATACCGACGACGACCTCGTGCAGATCGTGACCATGCACAGCAGCAAGGGCCTCGAATACCCGATTGTATTTTGCCCCTCGCTCTGGTCGGTGAAATCAAATAAAGGAAGGAAGCAGTCCGGCGCGATGCTGTGGCATGAAGACGGCAGCACGCATGCCGACCTCTCCGGGCTTCGGCGGGAGGATGAGGTGGTGCAGCAGCGCATCAGGCTGGAGGAGCTGGCCGAAAGCCTCCGGCTGATGTACGTGGCCCTCACCCGTGCCCGGCTGCGCTGCTATGTGTCGGTTGCGGCCTACAAAGAATCGCAGGCCTCGGCCCTGGCCTATGCGCTGCGCGGCGAAGAATACGCCCTGGGCCGCAGCGGCAAGCCGGATGCCTTCGACCTGACACGCTCTGCCGAAAAGCTGGCGCTTCAACACCCCGGGCTGATCCAGAGCCTGCGCGAAACGCCCTATGCCGTGTTTGAGCCGGCTGAACAGCAGCAGCCTGACCTGCAGGCGCTGGTGCCTGAGCGTCCGCTGCCGCAGCGGCCTGACTGGTACGTGACCTCCTACTCGGCAATCAAAAAACAGGGTGAAAAAGACTCCGGAGCCGGATATTCTTCCTTCGAGACCGCTGCCGAAGGCGGGAAGCCCGATCAGCAGCCGGCCGGCGAGTCGGAGCTGGGCGCAGCGGGCACGGAAGCTGCCGGCGGCGCAGGCACACATCCATCGATAAAAAAACAAAACCCAATAGCGGCGCAAACCGGAAAGCGGGAGCCCGGCATCTTTGATTTTCCGAAGGGTGCGCGGCCGGGTACGCTGATCCACCGGCTGTTTGAGGAGCTGGATTTTACGCGGCTGGAGGCCGACGGGCCCGCCCTGGTGCGGCGCTGCCTGGCCGATGAGGGCTACGAGGCGCACTGGGAGCCGGTGCTCACGGAGATGCTGCGGCAGGTGCTCGGGGCCGGGCTTCCGGAATCGGGGGCGCGGCTGGCGGAGAAGGGTCCGGCGCAGACGGTTGACGAGCTGGAGTTTTACTTCCATCTTGAGCGGGCACGGGCCGCGGAAATCAGCGGAATCCTGAGCGGCGGACCGTCGGCTGCGGCTGAGCTGAAGGAAGAAGGCTTCATGACGGGCTTCATCGATCTGGTTTTTGAGCATGAAGGCCGCTACTACATCGCCGATTACAAGAGCGACTGGCTGGGCGGCGCGCCCGAAGATTACGGGGCGGAGGCGCTGCAGCAGGCCATGCAGGAACGCGGCTATGCGCTTCAGTACCCGATTTATCTGGTTGCCCTGAGCCGCTGGCTGCGCAGCCGGCTGGGGGAGGCCTTCGACTACGACACGCACATTGGCGGGGCCTACTATTTGTTTGTGCGGGGGATGACGGCCGCCGTGCCGGGCTCGGGGATCTACTTCGACCGGCCCGATGCGGCGCTTATTGAAACTTTGGACCACTATTTTAAAGGAGAAGCCCATGCAGCAGGAGCTGTTTAACGCAAGCCAAGCGGCGGGGATGCCGCCTGAAGATTCCGGCACCGGAGCCGGAAGCCTGGACGTGATCGAAGCGGCAGGCATCGTTGAGCCGGTTGACCGCGCCCTGATGGCGTTTTTCCGGCGCAAAGGAGAGACGCAGGAGGATGTACTCGCTGCGGTCGCGCTGCTTTCGGCGGCCAACCGCATGGGGCATACCGCGCTGAGCCTGCCGGATTTCCGCACGGAGCCGAACGCCCTGTTTTCCATGCCCGGCCGCGAGGTTCAGGGCCTGGAGCGCATCACCCTTGACGAAAACCGGCTGCGGGATTCTGCGGTCGTGCACGTGCAGCAGGGGGATGAACAGCCGCATCTGCCGCTGGTGCTGGACGGCGGGCGGCTGTACTTCAACCGGTATTTTCAGTTCGAGCAGCAGACGGCCCGGCAGCTTTTGGCGCTCACGGAGTCGCTCTCGGGCGCGGACACGGATGAAGATTCGGAGGCGAACTTGCGGAGCCTCACCGATGAGCTTTTTGGAAGTTCTGCCGAAGGACTCTGGCAGCGCGCCGCCGGGGTCGCAGCCCTGAACCGCCGGCTGACGGTGCTCACCGGCGGACCCGGAACGGGCAAGACCTACACCGTGCTTCGGCTGCTTTTGCTGCTGCTGAAATCTGCGCCGGGCGGGCGCAGGTTGCGGGTCGCGATTGCGGCCCCGACCGGCAAGGCTGCCAACCGCGTGCGGGAGTCGCTCATAGCCGGGATTGATCAGCTGAAAACGGCCGGCCTTGAAGTGCGTTTTCCGGATGTCGGCGAGCTGATTTCGCAGATTCCCGTGCAGACCATGACGCTGCACCGTTTGCTGGGCACGCTGCATCAGCAGGTGACTTTCCGGCACAACCGCCGCAACCCGCTGCCCTTCGACCTGGTGATTGTGGATGAAGCCTCGATGATTCCATCGGCCCTGATGGCGCGGATGCTCGAAGCCCTGCGCGCGGATGCCCGGCTGATTTTGCTGGGCGACAAGCATCAGCTGGCCTCGGTGGAGTCAGGCGCGGTTTTTGCCGATATTTGTCATGAGCCGGAGCTCAACCGTTTTTCGGCTGGCTTTGCGGCATCGGCGGCAAGGCTGGGGATTGAGCTCCCGCCGGAAAGCGTCGCCGCCCAGGAAGAACCCGTGCCCCCGCTGCGGGACTGCATCGTGGAGCTGACGCACTCGCGGCGCTTCAGCGCGGAATCGGGCATTGGTCAGCTGGCCCGTGCCGTGAATGAGGGTGATGCGGATGCGGCTATGGCGCTGCTCAAAAGCGGGCGGGAAGATGTGATCTGGCTCGATCAGCCGTCGGGCCGCTGGCTCGGGAGCATCCTTCCGGAACTTAGGCAACAGCTCTCACACTACCGCGATGCTGCCCTTGACCCGGCCGCAAAACTGGATGCGATGGAGGCCTTTCAGGTGCTGTGTGCGCACAGGCGGGGTCCCGGCGGGGTGGAGGAGCTGAACCGGCAGATCGAACAAAAGCTCGGGCTTGAGCCGGAGCGGGGCAGCTGGTACGAAGGCCGCCCGGTAATTATGACGCGCAACGACTATCAGCTGGGGCTCTTCAACGGCGACCTGGGAGTTACCGTGACGCAGGGGCAGGCGGCAGCCGACGGCACACCGCTGCTGCGGGTGGCCATGGAAGCTTTTGATGCGGCAAAAAGCGAAAAAGGCGTAAGCCTGCGAAGCCCCGCACAGCTGCACATGATGGAAACCTGCTGGGCGCTGAGCGTACACCGGAGTCAGGGCTCGGAGTACCGCAAAGTGCTGCTGGCCCTGCCCCCGCAGGACTCGCCCGTGCTCACCCGCGAACTCATCTACACGGCCGTGACCCGCGCCAAAAGCGTGATTTACGTGGCCGGAAGCGAAGCGCTGCTCCGCAAAGCCATCGCCCGGCGCACCCGCCGCTTCAGCGGTTTGGCAGAACGCCTGAGCCGGATTTTATGAAAAAGTAAAAGCCTGTAGCATCAACTTTAAACCCGCAATATTTGGGTTTGACGTGCATTTTGTTAGATTATAAGTACAGCTAAACAAATTCCGGTATTCAAAATTGTAAGCCTGAAAAGACGACTGAAACCCTTGTATTACAGCCGGAAACAGAAAACTCAGGTACATAACTCAAAAAAATCAGGAGTATTTATGAAAAGACTAAGCCTGCAGTACATCAAAGAACTTCATCAGATCAGCGATCCTGTTTGTATTTCACTCTACATGCCAACACACCGGGTAGGCAACGAGGTCCGTCAGGATCAGATCCGGTTTAAAAACCTCACCAATCAGATAGCCGATAAATTAAAAGAAAGGGGGATGCGCGATGCCGATATTCAGGCGCTGCTACAGCCTTTTGAGGATTTCAGAAAAGAGTCGCCCAACTGGCAGAATTTAAGTGACGGACTCGTCATGTTTTTATCGGAGGGTCATTTTGAGGTAAATCAGTTTCCGGTTTCGTTTCCGGAGCTGGCGGTTGTTTCGCACCGCTATCACCTCAAACCGCTGCTGCCGCTGCTGAGCGGCGACGGGCTTTACTATTTGCTCGGCATCAGCCAAAACAAGCTCACCCTTTTTGAGGGCTCAAGGTTCAGCCTGAAGGAAATTGATTCAGACTTCCTGCCGCCGGCACTGGCCGAAGCGCTTCGCATCGATCAGTTCATGGCTTCGCAACAGTTTCATACCGGCGGGCCGGTAACGGCAGGCGGAAACCGCGCGGCCCTGTTTCACGGGCACGGCGGCGGGGGCGACGAAGATCAGAAGCCGCTGATCCGGGCCTACTTCCGTAAAGT
Source organism: Cyclonatronum sp. (assembly GCF_022565315.1). Classification (NCBI taxonomy): domain Bacteria; kingdom Pseudomonadati; phylum Balneolota; class Balneolia; order Balneolales; family Cyclonatronaceae; genus Cyclonatronum; species Cyclonatronum sp. Next base: position 6,524 of record NZ_JAIUMX010000046.1, read on the forward strand.
GGACAAAGAGCTGACGGCCTTTCTCGATGATCGTCAGGTGCCGGTTGTGCTGGCTGGGGTAGAGTTTCTGCATCCGCTGTATCACGAAGTGAACACGCATCCCGGCCTGCTGAAGAAAGGCGTGAGCGGCCATTCGGACAGTTTCTCTGCCGAAGAGCTGCACAAGCGCAGCTGGAGCATCGTGCAGGAAGTGTTCAAACGGGAAGAAGAGGAAGCCCGCAAGGCCTTCACCGACATGAACGGAAGCAGCCGTGTGGTGCATAAAATCGAGGAAGTAATCCCGGCGGCCGCTCAGGGGAAGATTGAGACCCTGTTTATGGCGGTAGATGATGCGGTCTGGGGCCGTTTCAACGAGGGCACCTCGGAAATCCGCGTAGAGAAGGAAGGGGAGACCTCAGAAGATCTGATCGATCTCGCCGGTCTGCGTACCTTGCTCAAGGGCGGCAAAGTCTTTGGTGTGAAGCGCGAACAGGTACCCGGCGGCCATCAGCTCACGGGCGTAACGCGGTACTGATGCTGCATGCTCTGATTTAGAAATAAATATAAAACCCCGCAGACAAGGTTGGTCTGCGGGGTTTTACTTTCTTGGGAATTTGGAAAAAAGAATTTGCGCTATCGCTTCAGGCTTATATCGGCGCGGCTGATGAAATTACAAGCCAAGTTCCTGCTGACCGGCCCGGAGAAATGCTTTGGTATTGAGCGGTTCACTATGCCGGCGAAGATTGAGGCGGTAGCGCTGCGCCGACACCGTAAACAAATTACGGATTTGATCCGCGAAGGGGCCGCTGCCTTTCATACGGTTTGCGAAATCAGCATTATAAAGTGCGCCGCCGCGAATATCGGTGATACGGTTGAGCACTTTTTTACTGCGGTCCGGGTAATGCTGCTCAAGCCAGTCCGTGAAAATATCTTTCACAGCCCAGGGCAGGCGGAGCATCACGTAGCCGGCATGGGTAGCGCCTGCTTCTGCAGCTGCTTCGAGCAGGGCAGGAATTTCGTGATCGTTAATGCCGGGGATAACAGGGGCTGTCATTACGCCGGTTTCAATGCCTGCATCTGTTAGCCGGCGGATTGCCTCAAGCCGCCGCTGCGGCCGTGAAGTACGCGGTTCGAGCGTATCGGTAAGCCGCGGATCGAGTGTGGTGAGCGAGATATTTACGCGCACAAGCCGCTCTTTCGCCAGTTCGGCAAGCAGATCGAGATCTCGCGTTATCAGGTGATTTTTTGTAATGATACTTACGGGGTTTCTGAACGCAAGAAAAACCTTCAGACAGTTTCGGGTAAGTTCAAAATGCCGCTCAGCCGGCTGATAAGGATCTGTAACCCCACTCATCACAATGGTTTGCGGCTGCCAGCTCTTTTTGAGGAACGTTTTGCGAAGCAGCTGAGGAGCTTTTTCCTTAACCATGATGACCGACTCAAAGTCGAGCCCGGCTGAAAAGCCCAGGTATTCGTGTGTTGGCCGTGCATAGCAGTACATGCAGCCGTGCTCACAGCCGCGGTATGGGTTCAGGGTGTAGCTAAAGGGAATGTCCGGACTGTTGTTTGTGCCCAGAATGGTTTCGGAATCGTCTTTTAGAAAGCGGGTTTTGACTTTCTGCTGATGGGGTTCATATTCCTCATCCTGTACAAAGTGGAGGGGTTCAAACCGATTAACCGGATTTGCTGATGTGCCGCGGCCGCGTATGGCTGCGGGCCGGTTAGAAGGGCTATTCGAACAAAGCATAAACCTGAAATAGTAGTAGGAAGTAGTAACAGGTTTAACATAAAACATATATCGCACATATAAAACATGGTGCGAAAATCTGTTTTTGTTTTGTGGTTCAGATTCAAGTTCCTGGAGGTGAAAAAAAGCCCCGTAAACAGCGAGAAGCAGGGCGATAGAAAAAAAAGGAAAAAAATTTCTTTGGTTTTAAGCAAGAAATGGTATTCTTACGAAAAATAAATTGTTGGCGAAAAATTCAAATCAAAATAGCCGCCTTCGCTTTGGATGGTTAAAGCTGAAAGGTGATTGAAAGTATAAATATGAGGTTTAAGTTATTTTTGATACTGCTTTCCGTGTTGGGAGTGCAGTCGTGTGCATTTAATTATGATGGTGATTTTTTAGATCAGGATTATTCGGTTGCAGTGCTGGGAAGCAGCGGCAATGATAGGGTTTATGATCTCATCAGTCAGAGCGGTAACCTGCTGATTGCAGGAAGCTTCGGCGCTTCTGACGGAGATTTTTCGGAGATTCCCGTTACTGAAGAAGCCGCCTTTCTTTTGTGGACGGATCAAAATGGTTTACCGGAGGATATACTTTCGATCAATGGTAACGGCAGGGATTCATTCAGAAAAGTTCGTGTTGACAGGGATAACGGATTTATAGCCGCAGGGCTCACTTATTCAGAATCGGCACCTTTTTTCGGGGATGGTTCGGGAAATATTTTTATTGCCCGCATCTCACCAAACAGGGCCCTTGAATGGGTAAAAACGTATGGCGGAAGTGGTTTTGATCAGGTTCATTCTGTAATTGTTACCCCTGATATGGATTATCTTCTGGCCGGGACCACAACTTCAAGAGACGGCATTTTTGCATCAAACGGAGGTTTTTCTGAGTCCGTTTTTGTGATCCGGCTTAACCGGGAAGGAGAACCACAATGGGTCCGGGTTTTTTCCGGAAACCGGTCTGAAGAAGTTCGCGGCATGCATCTTTCGCCCGACAACAACATTGAAGTTACAGGCTTTACTCAATCAGATACCGGTGTATTTGAGAACATCGCCATAAACGGCAGCAATACGATCTTTAAGCTAAGTATTGATTTAGAAGGAAACCTCCTTGATGTAAAAGGGTACGGGGGGTCTGGTGAGGATAATCTTAACTACAGTACCATGCTTATTTCGGGAGAGTTGCTGTTGGCCGGGAATACATTTTCAGCGGATGGCGACTTCACAGACCGCAATTTGGACATAAGCAGTGCAGCTTTTTTTATGCGAATCGACCCTGAAGGAAGCATATCCCAGATAATGATACTTTCCGGAAATAACTTTGATATGGCTACTGCTGTAGCTACGCTCTCGGGCAGGCGGTTTGCACTTGCGGGGCGTACGCAGTCGTCAAGGCTGCACCCGAAGGAATCGAATGTACTGCTTACGGATCGTTTCTTTATAACGGTTTTAGATGCTGCCGGTGAAATAGAAAAAATTATAAGCGGCGGCGGTACGGCAAGTGATACAATTACCTCTTCGGTGCGGATGCTAAGCGGCAGGGTGGTTTTTGCCGGTAATACGAGTTCAACAAACGGAGATTTTTCCGAAAATAATGGTGGTACGGATATCTTTTTGGTAATTCCGGAGCTTTAGCTAACTGAAAGCTGAGTAATGCTATGCTCAGTCAGGACTGCTTAAAAAAGCCGACACATCAGCTGCTGAGCGCAGCGGGATTTCTTCCATAGGTACATGGCCGGCATCTTCATAAATGATGAGCTGCGCATGCGGGATGGCAGCTGCAATACGATGCGCGTTTTGAACCGGAATCCAGCGGTCATGTTCACCCCAGATGATGAGCACGGGAGTGGATTCCAAAGAGGAAGCCTCAGGAACCGCAAGGAGGTGAGTGCGATCCGCTCCGACATTTGTGCCCTGATTGCGCGTAAGGAACGCCTGTCTGTTGCCCTCCCGGCGAAGCAGTTCATAATAACGGTGTATGGTTTCTTCAGTGATGCGGTCCTGATCGTAATAAACTTCCCTGAGTGAATGCCTGAATGCAAATTTCGGGGTTAGGATGCTCAGTCCTTTTCTTATAACAGGGTTTCCGAGCGCATTTAAAAGCAATGAGTTCCGCTGTTGGGGCCGGGCTTCTGCGGCTTGTTGCGGCTGTACATTTAGGGTGTCGGAATCCGGGCGGGCCGTGTGCGCCGTTTGTTCAGAAGCAGATGTTGTTTCGGAAAGGTCCGCTTCGGTCAGCTGAGAGTCGGCCGGCTCAGGTATTGGCGAAGGCCTTACAGGCAGGCCGCCGCCGTTGAGGAGAATCAGCCGGTCGGTTTTTTCGGGAAAGGATTGTGCCCAGGCCATGGCATAACGTCCGCCCAGTGAGTTGCCGGCAACGCTCCAGCGCTCAACACCGGTTTCCTGCCGGAGCGCTTCCAGAAAATGAAGCGTAGCCCGGATGCTGTAGTCGTTATCGGGCTGCGGACCGGTAAGTCCGAAGCCGGGCAGGTCAACGCGAATGATCCGGAATTCCGGAGTTAGGGCTTCCACCCAGGGATCCCAGGTGTGCAGGGAAGCGAAGGTACCGTGCAGCAGCAGCAGGGCAGGGGCATCAGCAGGGCCTTCGTCGCGGTAATGCGCGATCATCCCGTCAACGGCGAAAAAGCGGGAAGATTCACCGGCATAGGTTTCGGCCAGTTGTTCAACGGAAATATCAGGCCGGATGAGAGCAGCCAGCAAGATGAGACATAAAGAAAGAACCCCGGCTGTAAAAAGCAGGGCAATTCGCAGAAACCGGAGTAAATTGCGCATAATCGGTTTAAATAACGGAAGCAGGAAATTTAAGGTAGATTATACGCTTTTCCGGCGAGTTTTTCCGGCTGTATTAGCCTGGTTTAGGCTGCTAATTGGCTGGGAGAATAGGGCTGTTTTCTTTAAGAAAAGCGATAAGATGCAGATTTTCTCCGGGGCAAAGTGTTTTGGCGGGCTGGCTGAACTGTGTCGGGCAAAAATGCAGATTGAGCGGAATCAGCCCGAAACCGCTGTTGGAACTAACTTGAATTGCCTTTCCAAGCATAAGTCCGAGGCCGGTCCATACTGCGGGTGTGTTTTGCCGGGCCGATGCGATGAGTAAAATACCATCGGTTTTACCATCAATCATATCATCCCAATGACTGCTAAACGTATTGCTTTTGCAGTAGCTGCAGCAGGCGGGTTGTTGCTGAAGCAGAAGCGCTGTTTCCTGCTGCTGTTTTCCGGGTTTTATACTCTGAAGCGTGATACCTTTTTTTGCAGCTATGGCTTCGAGTTTTTCTGCAAAGGTTCCGGCATCGGCATAATCGGGCGCTGCTTTTTGCTTATTGTGTACAAAAGCAGCCGTTCTGAAAGCGTCGAGATGCACAAACGCCAGCAGGTTAGGTTCATCAAATCGGGGCCAGGTGTGGATGGTGCACTGAAATCCGTGCTTTTTGATGATGCTTTTGAGCAAATACAGGAAGAGACCGCATTTGATATACAGGTTGGAGTCAATCTTACGGAGCTGCTGCCTGCGGGAAAGCTCTTTGGGGTTCAGAAAAACTTCCAGAACGCTGCCGTTAAACTTACAGCTGCTTCCGCTGTTCAGGTCCATTTGCTGCAGCTGTTTGTTGGTGAGCGCAACAAAATGTTTCAGGATTTCAGATGAACTGCTGTAATCCAGATTTAATGCCGGTCTGCTGCTGTTAATTGGTGCACTCATCGTAAGAAATCCCGTTTAAATTGAAGCTGCAGGGTCGGGTTTCTGTCTGGCCTGCAAAAACTGTAAGCTAAGTCAGCGCTCGTCGGCGTAGCTGCCCTCAGGGTTTAGCTGCCGGGCGGTAAGGGAAAAGTTAACCGTAAGTTCTTCATGAGCCCGAACGAGGCCGAACAATGCGGTTGGCGGCTCGATGCCGTAATCTTTCATGTTGATCGTTTTCGATCCCATCAGTTTGAAATGGTTAGCTTCACAGGGTTCGATATCAACGATGAGGCTTACATCGCGCTTATTTCCTGAAACAGATAACCTGCCCTCAACTTCAAGCTGAAACGGATGGCAGTCAGGGTCGAGATTGGTGAGCAGGGTGGCCGAGAAGTATTCAAACTCGATAGCCGGATGGGATTCAGCATCAAGCGCCCTGAAAAAATCGCGGTTCATTTGCCGGCGTCCGCAATCGAATTCCCAAACCGGGATACTCAACCGTACACTTCCTGCATTGTTATCACTTATGTTACGTGCTTCGTCTAAATCAGCCGATCTCAAATCAGCATAGCCCACAATTTTTCCTGCTTCACAATTGATATCGTGCACCGTTGAAGTGCCCTGAATCCACAGCCGGCTGCGTTCAGCCACAAGTTCAATAGATTGCTGCGCCTGAGCGCCTTGTGTTAAGGCGGTAATGAGCAGCAGAAGCAGGAGAGTGAAAAGGGGAAGCGCGAAGGGCTTTTTCATAGAGGCATCCATTTAAGACGGGCATTGAAGGAGTGTAACGCCTGAGCATCGGTTGGGAATCAGCTGTACTATTGCAATCGGGCAGGCTTAGTTTGAAGTAAGCACGAGTTCGTAGATAATCTGAAGCTCTTCTGAGGCACGAACGGTACCAAGCATGGCAGAAGGCCGGCTGATGTTGAAATCGCTGAAGCCAAAATCAACGGTGCCGCTCAGAACGATGCTTTGGTCGTCTGCAAAAGCTGCGTTGCTCACAAAACTGACGGCGTGATCTGCACCTGCAGCGTTTATGATTCCGTTTACAAGTACTTCCGTACCGGCATCTGTTGTCTGCTGAAGTTCTGCACTCACGAAGGTGAATGTGATGTTCGGATGACGGTCTTTTTCAAGATATTTATGAATGTTGTTGGTCATACGGTTTCCGTCAGATTCAATGCGCTCCACGGGGATTACGAATTCGCCAAGCTGAAAAGCATTGCTGCCGCCATTTTGAAGCGCTTCAAGGTTAACAGAAAAACGGGCGTTAATCAGGGTAACATCTGCGTCCCAGCTTCCTACGGTGGAGCCGCCGGCTATGGTCATGCTGCTGAGGGCATTGTTAACACTGTAAGCTGCATAGGCTGAGGCAGAATTGCCGGGTGTATCCGGCTGAGCAAAAAGCGTGAAAGGGAGCAGAAGTGCGATTAAGCTCAGAAAAAGTGGTTTCATGGAATTAATCATTTTGTTAGAAGCAGATTTTAAAAGAAGGGGGTTGCCTGAAATATTCGCTGAATATTACGGGCAACCCCTCAATTGGTGTTAGAAGCTGATTACGGCTTCAAGCATTACACCGTTGAATTTTCCGTCGTGAAAAACGGAGTTGCTCTGGTAGCCATCCCAGGTTTGGTGGGCATATTCGAGTTTAGCCAGAACGTTTTTGGTGAGGAACCAGCCGCCGCCGATATTAAAGCGGGTAATATCCACATCTTCGCCGCTTCTGGTTTCAGCTGTTACGAGGTTGTAACGGCCGCCGAAGTAGAAGTTCTCGCTGTTACCAAAGCGGTAAACCAGCTCAGCCATGTACTGATTGGAAGTTCTGCGGCTGTCTTCTGACATAGCTTTTCCGCTTGCAGTTTCAAAAATTCCGAAGAACTCCAAACCCTGATACTTTACAAAGGGGTTGATCATAATGGCTGTAAGCTCATTGGTGTAACCGGGGTCGAAGCGGGGAATTCTGAACTCGGATGAATTTGCAGTAAGGATGTTGTAGTAGCGTGAACCTGCGCGGTCGCCGGCATAGAGGTAAGTGCGCTGCGATTGCCCGGTATGATATACGGAACCGGTAAGGCGTACACGAAGATCTTCCGTAAGCTGACGGTCGAAACCAACTTTGCCTAAAAGCGAAACATGGGTTTGTAACTGACCTTCAGGGGCGTCAACAACACTTTGATTCAGCTTGCCGTTGGTCATTCCGACCATTGCAAGCCAGCCGTTGCGCTGGTAGTACACTTCAGCACCAACTTCAGTGGTGAAGGCATCCATGATGGGGTTTCCAACGAAGGGGTTGAAAATAGTTTGGGCGTTATCGCTTCTGCGGAAATGAGCATCACCGTAGTTGTTCTGCATGTGGCCGACTTTGATAGTGATGTAATCCATGTATTCCTGAAGGAACCCTTCACTGATGAAGTCGAGGCGATCAACCTGCATATAGCCGCCTTTTACGTAAGGCTGGGCATGGTGTCTTGAAGAAAGGTAGGTACGCAGGTGCATACGAAGACCGGGGAAAAGCTGCGCATCAATATCAAGGTTTGATGTTGCAAGGTTGAAATTCGGGCCTATTTCAAAAATATCTACAGCCCCGCTGTTTTCATGATCGAGCCACTGAAACTGAAGTGTGTTTGAACCACCAATCCGGACGTTCAGCCCCTCGAATGGTACATCAGTGGTTTTGGGTGTTTCAAAAATATTCAGGCCGGTCTTGTCAGGAGCCCGGAAATACTGAAGGTCACGTGAAAACTGTGCAGTTGCACTTACGGACAGCAAAGACAGTAACAGCGCTGTAATTGCCACATGAATGATAACAGATTTATTCATAATTCTGATATTTCTTGGAGATTTATAAGTATAGGAAAGTAATTTGGCGGATAAGCATAGGGCTGCTTAATTCGAACACCTATATTATAAAACTGTTATTAGAATTATGGTGTAAGCTTAGGTTCTTTTGTCTTGTGGAGATCTCTCTTATCTGTCTGTAGTGTTTAAGACTACAGATGTTTTATTTGTAGGGATTAATACGTATGTAGCAGGCCTTCAGCAAAACAAGCAAACCGCTGTACGGACTTCTTTCATCAGGCGAAGTTTACGGGATACTAACACCTTGTAAATAAGCAGTTTAGTCGTGAACCCACTGTATGGCTTCACGGGTTAGTTCATGGCTGCCGGAGAGGTTCATTTTTTCCTTGATGCGCGTTTTATAGGTTTCCACTGTCTTGGGCGAAACGTGCATCTTAAGCGCAATGTCTTTGTTACTGAAGCCCCGCCCGATCTGTTCAAAAACTTCAAGTTCTCTGTCGCTAAGCAGTTCGAGAGGGGATTCTGTTGTGGTTTTTTGCCCCATTGCCTGTTGCAGCATTTTGGCACTCACACTGTCGCTCACATAAATACCATCTTTAAAAATCTTTTCGAGGGCTTCAGCAAGCATTTCAGATGCCACATGTTTCATGATGTACCCGTTTGCTCCGGCGCGTAAGGCCCTTTCGGCATAAATATCTTCATCATGTCTTGAAACCATCAGGATTTTAAGTTTTGAGTTTGTGGTTCGTATGTGTTTCACCAGTTCTATACCATTCATACCCGTTAGGGAGATATCAATAATGGCGCCGTCAGCATCAAGGCCGGGCAGCCTTGCAAGGGCTTCCTCCGCCGAGGAAAGCTGTGCAATTACCGAATACCGGTCTGATTCGGAAAGAGTAAGGGCAATGCCCTTGCGAATCAGGGGATGATCATCTACGAGTACGATATTACGCTTTGTCTTTTCCATTCATTCTATATATTTCTATTTGTAACGGCTATATGCATGCAGCATTTAAGGTGACGGGATTGTGAGCGTAATTACAGCGCCTTTACCGGGGTTGTTACCGTGCGAGAACTGTCCGTTAATCAGTCTTGAACGGAATTCCATAATCCGGACTCCGAGCCCCCTTTTTTTGCGCCAGTTTGATGAAAAGCCGGTTCCGTTATCCCTGATCGTGATGAGCAGTTTGCGTTCTGAATACGTCATTCCGACGGTAACTTTGGTAGAGTAACCGTGTTTAACAGCATTGCTGATGGCTTCCTGAATAATCCTGTAAACATGTTCCGCACGTGCCCTGTCACGTATTTCAATTTCCTGATCGGAAACAAGTTTACAGTCGATTCTGAAAAGTTTCTGAGACTGAAGTATCAGTTTTTCTATGGCTGCGTGGAAACCGCCGCGCTCAAGATCTATTTTAACAAGTCCGTGTGCAAGGCCGCGGGCATATTCATCGGCTTCCTGCAGAAGGGAAGTGATTTCAGCCATTTGCTCTGCTAAGGGATGTTTTTCGTGCTGAAGCCGTTTTTTTATGCTTGCGCTCAGTAAGCCTATGCCGCTGAGCATTTGCCCGAGACCGTCGTGTAAATCCTGCCCGATGCGGTGCCGTTCATGCTCGCTGATTCGCATCACTTCCTGTTCAAGCCGCCTCTCTTCAGTAACGTCGCGCACAATTCCAGTATAAAAGCACATGTTAGAAGTTTGATGTTTGCTAACTGATATTTGTATAGGAAACGACTCACCTGATTTACGGACACCGATTGTTTCAACAGTTTTTCCGGTATATGATGCTAAGCCATTATCAGACAGCTGTTCCTCCATAAGCTCATACCACACTGTTTCGGCCTGTGGCATCAGGACGGCAGCATTTTTTCCGGTTATTTCATGCTGCGAAAAGCCAAAAATGAGTTCAGCTGATTTATTGAAGGATTCGATTATCCCGGACTCGTCGGTCATAATTATGCCGTCAGCTGTTGTGTTCAGGATGTTTAAAGCACGCTGTTCACTTTCCTTTAGTTTTTCCGATGCTCTTGCTCTGATTTGGGCCGCTGATAAAATATCTGCTGATATCTTCAGCACTGTCCGGTCGAGGGTGATGTCGATTTCACTATGCCTGTACTGAATCCGAAGTAATCCCTGCGCCATACCTGATTCAAGTAAAGGGGCACAAATGTAACCGTTTGCCCCCACTGCCGGCCTCCTGCAGTTAATTACAGGTTCGCCGCACTGCATGCATTCTTTATAATCTTCCGGGTTCGGAACAAGCAGCCCGGTGTAGGTTTGGTACGTTCCGGTCCCGTTGATACTGCTGAGCAGCAGCAGTTCACCTTTTTCGTTGTACGCCAGGCATGAACAGGATTCGGCACTGTAATACTGAACCAATTTGTGCATGATGTGCTGCCTGATGGCCTTTTCCTCATCAGTGTGTATCGCAAAGTGAGTGATTTCATGGATTAGTTTCAGTCTGTCTGACAGATCAGGGTCATTTTCAAAAGCTTTAAATGCTCTGGGTTGAAAAGTGACCTGAAAAAGCATTTGGCTGATTTCATCTGATGACAAACCCCGGGGGAGGGTGACGCTTTGGATTTGTGATTTGCTGATATTGGTTTCCTGAAGCAGCACATCTGAGGACAGCTGTTGGGGGCTGCGTTTGTCTGTTATCCATACAAAGCCTGCCCTGCTGCCGCCTTTGAGCAGTAAGGGTTTGAGCTCTTCCTTTTTCAGATCGGTACAAAAAAAACACTTTTTGGCAGTTGCCTCGATGTGATTGATGTCTTCCGTTTTTTTTGCAATTACCAGCTGCGAGCCCGTTATTTCGGATAATTTATACAACGCATCAAGCAAATCACCTTTGCTGTTGAATCCAATGAGTATCATTTGTTGGGAATCAAATCAAGTAGAGATATAAACACATATTGAATTCATAATGTACAAATTGTGTAGTTCCGGTTGGTTATTCAGCTTACAAAAAGATTGCATAATGCGGCCCATTGCTGTAAATACTTGTTTGAACAATGAATTTATATGCACTTATTAATCCCAAAAAAAAAGTCCCGCCACCAGAGGTGGTCGGGACATAAATCGGAATAGATCAACAGAACCGGGCTATCCTTCCTGTCTTGAACTCTCGGAAAGTCTTCTCACAAGTGCTTTGAGGTGATCTACTTCTTCCCATAGCTCCATACTTCGGTGCAGGGTTGTGTCGAACAGATCGTTGAATACCGGGAAGTATTCGGACGGACTCCAGACCTGACGTGCAAGCTCGGCTTTTGTGGCAGCAGGGGGAATCCAGCGGTCCTGCTCAACGAGAGCCGGGTTGATGAACATAGTGTCGCCTTCTATATGGGTTGTTGCGGTTGTATCGCTCAGTACGAGTCCGGCGTCAGACATACGGGTCCAGAAGTCGTCCATTTGTTCGGGGCTCCAGCTGAAATCAGCCCGGAAGTGCTCAAAATCATCGCCCCACTCTGCCCGGAAATCATCATAATGTTCATCGAGAAAGCCGCGCACAAATTCGAATCCGATATTGTTTTGACGCATAAACCCAAGTACGTAGCTGCGCGTTGTATCAGCCTGTATGATGTGATCGGGTACGATACCGCCGCCGCCGAATACCGTGCGGCCGGCGAATGTTTCGTACACCAGTGAATCCGGCAGGTTGCTGATAAAATTGGCTACATCTGTGCTTGCATCGCGGTCGCGGGTATGAATTTCCAGTGCGTATTCTTCACGGCCCTGATTAAAGGGCTTCTGAATGAGACGTCCTGAAGGGGTGAAATAGCGCGAGATGGTTACGCGGATGAAACTCTGATCTACAAGCTCATACTGCTGCTGTACCAGGCCTTTTCCGAATGTGCGCCGGCCTACAATAAGGCCGCGGTCGTTATCCTGAATGGCGCCCGCCACAATTTCGCTTCCTGATGCCGAGCCTTCATTGATCATCACCATAAGCGGGATATCCTGAAAGCGGCCGTTGGTGCGGGTGCGGTACTCCTGACTGAAGCGCGCATGCCGGCTTCGTGTGCTCACAAGTTTGGTGTTACGCGGGAAAAACTCGCTCGTGATGCGAACCGCCTGATCAAGAAAACCACCGGGGTTGTTTCGCAGATCCAAAATGAGCCGCTCCATGCCGAGCTCGTTTAAACCGGCCATCGCCTCCATAAACTCATCGTAGGTTGTTTGGGCGAAACGGTTGATTTTGATGTATCCGGTACGCTCATCAAGCATGTAAGAGGTATCGACTGTGAACAGAGGGATATCATCACGGGTGATGTTGAAATGCAGGATGTTACGGCTTCCCGGCCTCACTATGCCGACCCTTACTACGGAGCCTTTCGGGCCGCGCAGGGTGCTTAGCACATCTTCCTGAGAAAAGCCGACTGCATTTTCATCATCTATACTAATGATGCGGTCACCGGAACGGATACCAAGCACGTCGCTTGGGCCGCCGGAAATGGCAGAGATCACGGTAATGCTGTCAGCAATGATGTCGAACTGAACACCTATGCCCTGAAAGCGGCCGGCAAAATTTTCCCGAACGCGATCTGACTGTCGCGGATCAATATAATCGGTGTAGGGGTCGAGCGAGGTGAACATCCCGCGAAGGGCATGTTCTGTCATTTCACTCATATCAAGATCGGGAAAATTCTGATTGATGAAGGTGTATGCCCGCTCAAACCTGACAGCTGACTCCCGGATATCATTAACCTGTATGTTCGAAAAGGTAGTATCAATTGGAGTGCCGGAAACAGCAAAGGTTGAATCACCAATATTCCTGACCATCCCGCGGATGCTGTCTTTAAAGAGGATGTTGGCTTCAACTTCATCAACGTAATTGTTGAGGATCCAGCGCTGTGTCTGAATGTATTTTTGAAGGTTGTGTTCGTGATTCGTTTCGTTTGAAACAAACACCTTATCAAAACCGAACAGCCAAAGGGCCGAAAGTAGAACGATGCCTGTAAGACCGGAAGCAAAAAATCTTTTTATCATTGAAAAGGGGTCAGTACTGCCTGATTTTGGTGAGTAATCTTGAGGGCATAATGTGAGCAATCATCATGCAAATATCAAGTGTTTAGCTGATTTTAACGGTAACGCTGCATTTATTCGTTTCATATATTTTTTTTGAAGCTATCCCGATTACAGCAGCTGAGTTAACGCAAATATCAAAAAAAACGGCTCAGACAAAAGCCTGAGCCGCTGTTTCTGTAAACTTTTTTCGAATGAAGGGTTTGGTTATAGGATGAACTGACTCAAATCCTTGTTGGTCACAATCTGATCAAGCTGTTTGCTCACGTAAGCCCGGTCGATATTGATGGTTCCCTCACTGATGTCGTCAGGTACGGAGTAAAGCAGCTCTTCGAGCACGGTTGACATAATGGTGTGCAGCCTCCTTGCACCAATATTTTCAACATCACGGTTAACATCAGCGGCAATTTTGGCAATTTCACGAAGAGCATCCTTTGTGAATTTCAGGGTGATGCCTTCTGAGCCTAACATAGCTGCGTACTGTATGGTGAGGGCGTTTTTCGGAGCAGTGAGAATCTGATAAAAGTTTTCTTCCGTGAGGGAATCCATCTCAACCCGAATCGGGAAGCGGCCCTGAAGTTCCGGGATGAGGTCGCTCGGTTTGGCTACGTTAAAGGCACCCGAGGCAACAAATAAGATGTGGTCGGTTTTTACCATACCGTATTTTGTGGTAACCGTTGAGCCTTCCACTATCGGGAGCAAATCGCGCTGCACACCCTGCCGCGACACATCGGGGCCGCCGGATTTTGAGGAGCTGCCGGCTATTTTGTCGATTTCATCCAGGAAAACGATCCCTGTACTCTGCACGCGCTCAAGTGCAATCTGTACGGCCGATTCATGGTCAATCAGCTTCTCGGCTTCTTCCTGAAACAGGTGCTGCCGGGCGTCTTTAATTTTAACTTTCCGCTTTTTGGTTTTTTGCGGCATCAGGTTTCCGAGCATATCCTGAAGGTTCATGCCCATTTCTTCCATGCCCTGCGGACCGAAAATCTGCATGGTTTGACCGCTGCTTGCCTTCACATCGATTTCGATTTCCCGTTCCTCAAGCTCGCCGTTTTTCAGCTTCTGACGAAATTTCTCCCGGGTGCGCTCATTCAGCTCTTCATCACTGGCTGTTGAGGGGTTGAAACCTGCGTCGTTGCTGCTCAGGGCCGGGTTGCTGCCATAAACGGACTTTTTGCGTTTTTTGGGAAGGGGAGGAATAAGGATATCGAGAATGCGCTCCTCAACCATTTCTTCGGCCCGGGGTTTCACATTTTCCCGCATTTCCTGTTTTACCATGCCGATACCGATTTCGGTGAGATCGCGAATCATGGATTCCACATCACGGCCCACATAGCCGACTTCCGTAAACTTGGTTGCTTCCACTTTTATAAAAGGGGCTCGGGCAAGTTTGGCGAGGCGTCGGGCGATTTCGGTTTTACCAACACCGGTAGGCCCGATAAGGATGATGTTGTTCGGCAGGATTTCATCCCGGATGCCTTCCCCTGCATTCATGCGGCGCCAGCGGTTGCGCAAGGCAATGGCTACGCTTTTCTTGGCCGCATTCTGCCCGATGATAAACTCATCGAGGGCGGCAACAATTTGCTGCGGGGTGAGGTTGTCGAGTTCGTTTGCGAGTAATTTCGTTGAATCAGCCAATTTCAAGAGTCGTTAAATTGTGATTGGTGTAGATGTCAATATCAGCTGCGGTGTGGATGGCTTCTTCGGCAATTTCACGGGCCGAAAGCTGTGGGGCGTGTTTTTTTAGCACCCGCGCTGCACTCAGCGCGTAGGAGCCGCCGCTGCCGATAGTGAGAAGGTTATCCTCGGGCTCGATTACATCGCCCTGACCGGAAATCAGCAGGCCTTTTTCGGTATTGAGCACGATGAGAAGGGCTTCGAGTTTGCGCAGGTACTGATCGGTGCGCCACTCACGTGCGAGCTCGATGGCTGCACGTTCGAACTGTCCGCTGTATTGATTAAGTTTCTCTTCAAATTTCTCAAAAAGGGTGAAAGCATCAGCGGTTGAGCCTGCAAAGCCTGCCAGGATTTTGCCGTTGTGAAGGCTTCTTACTTTTTGTACGGTTGATTTTATGACCGTTTTATCGAGTGTTGCCTGCCCGTCGCCGCAAATTGCAGCTTTGCCGTTATGGATAACACCGATTACGGTGGTGGCGTGTATATTCATAAAAAATAGTTTTAAATGGATGGCCGGCTCAGGCCTGTGTACCTAAAGCACCAAAAGCTGCAAAGGTCGTGCCATTTGCAGCTTTTGGTGTAAATAGGAAAAGGGCTGTATTTAAGCTTTCCCTTCTGTTTCTTCAGCCTTGCCGGGTGCAGTATGTTCCGGCTTACCGGCAGTATCAGCTGTATCTTGCGGTGCTGCTTCAGTTTCAGGAGCCGCTTTTCGCGGACTAACCGTTTTGGTTACAACTGAACTTTTTTTCAGGTCTGATGCCGGTATATCAGCCGGTTTGCGAAAAGCATCTTCCGAAAGTTTGGCTTTAAGCTCATCCATTTCACGAAGCTTCGCTACTTTGGCATCGCTTATTTTTTTTTCAGCCGGTGTCGGTTTGGTTTCAGAGGGATCAGCTTCGGCAGCTTTGTTACTGCCGCTAACGGGGTCATCATCCTGTTTTTTCCGTGCTTTCGGGGGCTTTGCTATTACTTTTTTGCCACCGGGCCTTGGCTGCCGCTTCACCCGTTTCGGGGCCTTTATTTTGGCCTTGGGTTCTTTACCGGCTTCAGCATCAGGTTCCTGCAAAGCTGATGCGGAACCGGCATCAGAATCAGAATCAGAATCAGAATCGGCTTTGTTTTCTGGCTGATTTGCACTGCCGGAAGCAGTTTTCGGATTTTCGGTTTCCTCTGCTTTTACCTGTGGTTCTTGCTTATGCCGTGCCGACTGTTTAGGAGCGGCCGCAGTTTCAGGAACGGAATCATCAGAACCTGAAGATTTATCGGTTTTGCTTTCCTGTTTCGTGTCAGTATTAATGACATCAGGCTGACTGTCATTTTTGTCAGACACTTGTGATGCGGCTTTAGCCGTAACTCCTTTTTCTGAAGTTGCATCACTGTCTTTTTTGTCAGCCATTTCCGCTTTGGCTTCTTCAAGCTTTAGTTTGCGGGCATAAGCCTTTGCGACTTCAAGAGCGTTTGGTTTTTCCTCAAGTGCATGTGCTTTGGCTACCTCTAACGCATCAGGTTTTTCTGCAGGAGCTTCCTTTTTCTCAGCAGCTGTTTTGCGGGCTGATTGGTTTTGATCCTGCTGAAGCCGTTCAGGTTTTTGAGGTGTGCCCGGTTCGTGTTCATCTTCTGAACCGGATTTATAGTATTTCGATTTCAGCTTAGTGTTCGACCTGCCTTGTGAGGTGATGCGTACTGCTGCCGGACGTCTGCGGCCGCGCTCGGTACCTTCTTCATTTGCCTCAGCCGTTTTCGGACCGCCTCTGCCTGATTGCTGCTGACCGTACCGGCTGCCGCCTTCATAATCATCACGGCTTGCCCCCCGATCGCGGTCTCTGCGGGTTTCAGAATCTCCGTTTCTTCCGTTTTTCTTATAAATATCAAGCAGTTCTGTATTCTTGCGCCCGCCGCTTTCGAGTTCAGCAAGGTTTTTCTCATTTTGCCTGATGGCATCTTCAATCGACTCACCGTTAGATACGGTTTCATAGATGTCAAACTCAGAACCGTGCAGGGTGGCCTTGAAATCATTCAGCGAAATGGTATCATCCGGATTTATGGAAATGCGCATGAAGAACTTGAACATCCATTTCAGGCGTGTGCTGATCAGGCCCTGAAGCAGCACGGAATGGAAGAACGGGTTCACGTAAAGATCAACTGATTTGTACTTATAGTTGTTGCTGAATTTGCTCAGCCATGCTTCAATATCGGAGAGCAGAGTACTTTCAGACACGATGCTGCCTGAGCCGCCGCACATCGGGCACACTTTTGATACTGATTTCACAACACTCGGCCTTATCCGCTGCCGTGTAATCTGCATGAGGCCGAAATCTGACATGGGCAAAATGTTTGTTTTGGCCCTGTCTTTTTTGAATTCCTTTTTGATTTCGTCGTAAATCTTCTTTCGGTTTGAATCCTGCTGAAGATCAATAAAATCAACTACAATAATGCCGCCGATATCGCGCAGACGCAGCTGTTTGGCGATTTCACGCGCGGCTTCAAGATTGGTTTTCAGGGAGTTATCTTCCTGTGCTTTCTTGGCAGCATAGCGGCCCGAGTTCACATCCACCACGTACATGGCTTCGGTTTGCTCAAAAATCAGATAGCCTCCGCTCGGCATTTTTACCCGGGGGCTAAAAATGGAGTTTACATCACGGGAGATGTTCATGTGGTCGAAAACGTGCTCACGACCTTTGTACTGTACCACATTTTTAACCATGGAAGGTGCAACCCTGCCGATATAGCCTTTGATGGCTTTAAAGGTTTCGGTGTCGTCAACCAGGATTCGGTCGTAGTTTTTGGAGAATAAATCCCGGATGAGGCTTTCGGTCATGTCGAGGTCGCGGTGCAGCAGGGCAGTCGGTTTAGCTGTTTTGAGCTTATCCTGCATATCAACCCATTTGTCGTGCAGATCTTTGAGGTCTTCACGCAGCACATCGTCATCCTGAGCTTCAGCAACAGTGCGTACAATTACGCCAAAACCGTTAGGCAGCATTTCACTGATGATGCTTTTGAGGCGGCGGCGCTCTTTGTAGGAGCGTATGCGCTTAGAAACGGCTACGTAATCACCGAAGGGGATAAGTACGAGAAAGCGACCGGCAAGGGTGATATCTGTTGAAACCCTCGGGCCCTTGCTGCCGATGGGCTCTTTCACGACCTGCACCATTACTTTCTGACCCGGTTTCAGCAATGAGCCAAGCAGGTTCTGCTCGTGCATGGTCTGATCTTTGGAAGTCATGTTTTTGACTTCATTTTTTGTAACAGTTTGCCTGAATTGCAGAAGCTCGTCGCTTGCTTTTTTGGGGATACTATCCCGGCCGTTGAGCATAGCTATGTATTCCTCGAGGTGTTCACCGAGGTCTGAATAATGCAGGAAGCCGTCTTTAGGGGTGCTGAGGTCAATGAAGCAGGCTCTGATACCGCCCATAACCTTGTGTACCTGAGCCAGGTAAATGTCGCCAACGGAACGTCTGTTTTCCGGCGACTCAATAAAAAATTGTGCTAATTCACCATTTTCTATCAGCGCGATTCGCTTCTGCGAACCCGCTGCATGTATTACTATTTGATTGTCCATTAAATGTTAAGTCCGCATGCTTGAAGCGGAAAACGGTACACCTGTCGGGTGCGTAAACAATAGCCTGAAGTTTCAATGAACCGTTGTGAATCTTTTGGAAACAGGAGTTGAAACAGCTTACAGGGTCGAACAGGGAAGCGTTATCCGCTTTGTACAAATTTCTGTTAAAATGAAGCGTATTGCAGGAATTGGAATCGCTTTTACAAAGGCTTTCGGCCCATAGCCGGAAAGGGTTGCCTTTGAGAGCCGGTGAACACATTGTATGGTATAGTTCAGCATTAGGGTGCTTTTCATACGATGAAATTACATCGTAACCGGCATTGACCTCTGCCGCTGCGTACCATTTGCGGGCCGCATGCATAAAAGCAGCGGTGCAAAAGAAGACGAAGCAGTAAATGGTCGGGAAAAGAAAATTCATTTCTTAATATAAGGTATATCAGCCTTGTTAGGAAACAGCTCAATAGCACTAATTACAGCAATCTGTTTAAGATAGCTGGTCTTCTGCATTAATTCGTGTAATCCCGGCACCTACTTTATTCAGTTTCTCTTCCAGTTTTGCGTAGCCGCGGTCAAGGTGATACACCCGAAGCACTTCGGATCGTCCTTTTGCGCATAGGGCTGCCATCACGAGGCTTACACTTGCCCTGAGATCGGTGCTCATAACGGAAGTGCCGCTTAATGGTGTTTTACCGTTAATAATGGCTGAGTTATTTCGCACTTT
Organism: Cyclonatronum sp.; assembly: GCF_022565315.1. Taxonomy (NCBI): domain Bacteria; kingdom Pseudomonadati; phylum Balneolota; class Balneolia; order Balneolales; family Cyclonatronaceae; genus Cyclonatronum; species Cyclonatronum sp. Next base: position 25,710 of record NZ_JAIUMX010000046.1, read on the forward strand.
AACCTGCGCACCGAGGCGTACAAGTTCGGGGATGTAGCTGAACCGGTCGGGGTAAATCGTATCCGTAACCTGAGATTCACCTTCTGCCTGTGTCATTAGTGTTGCCCATTGCGCCTGCAGATCGGTTGGGAAACCAGGATAGATTTCTGTGATAACCGAAACCGGCTG
>NZ_JAIUMX010000047.1:0-25821 GCF_022565315.1 Cyclonatronum sp.
CCTTTGCGTTTAAACACGAAAGCTGATTTCACCACGAAGAACGCGAAGGGTATCACGAAGGGCGCAAAAGGTGGGATTCGGCAACTCCGCAACTCCGCGGTCCCCGGTCCGCCGTCCTCCATCTTCCATCCCACAAAAAAAGCCGGGAACCCGCACACTGTGCAGATTCCCGGCTTTCAAAAAGATACTACTGTTGCTGCTGCTTAGAGCAGGATGCCGCCTACGGATGCAATCAGGCCGGCAAAGATCAGCGCAATGGTGTTGATTACCTTGATCAGCGGGTTGATGGACGGGCCGGCGGTGTCTTTGTAGGGGTCACCAACGGTGTCACCAACTACGGCAGCGGCGTGGGCTTCGGAGCCTTTGCCGCCGTGGTTTCCGTCTTCGATGTACTTCTTGGCGTTATCCCAGGCACCGCCACCATTGGACATCATCAGGGCCATCATCAGACCGGATGCAATCACACCGATGAGGAGTCCGCCGAGGGCAAGGGGGCCAAACAGGAAGCCGACAATCAGCGGCGCGAATACGGCAAGCAGGCCGGGGATTACCATTTCCTTAAGGGCTGATTTGGTTACGATATCCACACATGCGCCGTAGTCGGGGCGGGTTTCACCTTTCATAATACCCGGCATTTCGCGGAACTGACGGCGTACTTCTTCGATAACGGCACCGGCAGCTTTACCTACAGATTCCATCAGGTAAGAAGAGAACAGGAACGGCAGCATGGCACCGATAAACAGGCCTGTGAGCACGATAGGATCGTTGAGTAAAAAGGCATCTGTGTAGCCGGCTTTTTCCAGATTCAGGATGTAGTCAGCAAAAAGTACGAGCGCGGCAAGAGCGGCTGAACCAATGGCGTAGCCTTTGGTAACGGCTTTTGTGGTGTTTCCGACTGCATCGAGGGCATCGGTGTTTTCGCGCACACTTTCCGGCAGGTTGCTCATTTCAGCGATACCACCGGCATTGTCGGTAATCGGTCCGTAGGTATCCATGGCGATAATCATACCGGTTACGCTAAGCATGGCTACGGCTGCCACGGCAATACCATAAATACCGGCAAAGGTGAAGCTCAAGAACAGCGCAAGAACCAGCACGATGGTCGGGTAAAGCGTGCTTTCCATACCCACAGCAAGGCCGCTGATAATATTGGTAGCAGAACCTGTTTCAGACGATTTGGCAATCTTACGAACCGGGCTAAAACGGGTAGCGGTGTAGTATTCGGTGATGTGGATGAGACCAATTACAACCAGAATACCCACAAGGGTTGAATAAAACAGATCAAGCCAGTGCGTCGGGGCATTGGTGAGGTGTGCCATAGTTTCAAAACTGTAACCTCCAAAGATGGTGTGCGTGATCCACGCAAAACCGATAATAGAGATAACGGCACTTGCATACATGCCTTTGTAGAGGGCGTTCATAATATTGTTGTCTTTGCCCATGCGCACAAAGAAAACAGAAACGATACTTGCCATAAGGGCAAAGGCACCCAGGTAAAGCGGGTAGGTCACAAACGCCGTAACGACCTGCTCAGCAGGGAGCAGGTAACCGAGCAGCAGCGCACCGATTACGGTAACGGCATAGGTCTCAAAAAGGTCAGCGCCCATACCGGCACAGTCGCCTACGTTGTCGCCCACGTTATCAGCGATAACGGCAGGGTTGCGGGGGTCATCTTCAGGAATACCGGCTTCAACCTTACCAACAAGGTCAGCACCTACGTCAGCGGCTTTGGTGTAAATACCACCGCCTACACGGGCAAAAAGAGAAATAAGGCAAGAGCCGAATGCAAAACCTACGAGCGGATTAACCGGATCGGCAAGACCAAGTACGCTGTCGAACAAATAGAAAAAGCCTGCAACACCCAGAAGTGCAAGGCCGGCAACGGCAAGACCGGAAACGGCGCCGCCGTTAAAGGCGAGCTTAAGTGCACCGGGAAGGCCTGATTTGGCAGCTTCAGCCACACGGATGTTGGAGCGAACCGCGATGCTCATACCGGCATACCCGCTAAGGGCAGAAAAAAGAGCACCAACCGCAAATCCGATGGTTGTCCACCACCAGGTAATTGCTGCATTGCCTTCCTGTGAGAAGGCGATAAGGGCAAAAACGGCAATAATTGCAACAGCTACGTAGGTAATGGTTGTGTACTGCCTGTTCATGTAGGCATTGGCACCCTCTTTTACGGCGTCAGCGATGTCGTTCATTTTTGCATCCCCCGTTGGGGCACTCAGCACGCTTTTAGCCAGGATGAAGGCTGCTACAAGTGCAACTATTGCAGCCAAAGGTGTAAGAAATAAAAAGTCCACGTGTATTCCTGTTTAAGTGACTATTTGAAGGTTTTCCTCAGTTGATACTATCAGGTACGCTTTGAGGACATGTGATTCATACAAGCCCGGCAAATTAAGGCGTAATGGTTTATTTATCAATACAGGAAGTTCGTGTGCGGCAAGTTCTAAACGGTTACCGGCCCCCGCTCTGCAGATTGATACATTTCACCCCTAAAGCAGAGGTCATCTTTTTTATCTCCTCATCGAATGGATGCGAATCGGTTGCAGTATTCCCCTTCATTTTTGACTCTGGCCGTTTTGCAGCAGCGCCATCCCCCGATGTAAATTAAGCCACCCTGCCGTGTTCGCCTTAGCTGCTTTCAATTAATTAAAATGCAGCACGGTTATGGATGAGGCGATAGTGCGGCACTTCCCCCTCCTCTGCTACAAGCGGGTTTAGCCCGCCCTGCCCGTCAGCTCCGGTTACGATGTACCTGCCGTCTTCGGAAACAGGAAAAACCGAATAGGTTCCGGCTGGCAGCGGGATCTGGAAAAAGCCTTCGCCGTCGGACTGCACCGTTGCGATCAGCTTGGTATCAACCCGGGTGTAGTACTGACCAATTTCGCGGGAGGTTTGCGAGATGTGGGTGTATTCAAAAATCTTGATGCGTTTGGGTACCGGGTACAGGATACAGGTGCTCTCCCCGGGACCGGGCCCCCGCATGCAGTCGCCTTCCCTTCGGAGCATGGTACCCGAAAGGCCCTCCTCAATGGTAATTTTTTGCCGGTTATGTTCGAGCAGCTCAGCTTCTCTGTTTAGCCACGGGCTTTGTTCCTCTGCGTCCGTTATGCCGCCGCAGCCGGCTGCAAGGCAGGTCATCATCACCATAAAAAAAGCAAAATACTTACTTGTCATAACTTTCGCCGCAGTTGAATTCAGGGTTTGATCAGGCATCCAAATCATCACCCTTAAAACTAAAGGATTTTCGAACGGCATGCAAACGCGGGATTTGCGCTGCGCCTCTGTACCTTTCGGGCTGTTTCTTCTGATTCAAACCGGAAATAAAAAAGCCGGCTCCCAAACAGGAACCGGCTTTTTTTGATTTTTCGGATGATGCGTTTCGCGGCTTATTTCTTGCGGCGCGGCTCGTCATCAATTTTGTCGGTTGCGTCGGTGCCTTTGGCGATGGACTGACGCATTTCGGTATCAGACATGATGTTCTTCATGTTGTAATAGTCCATGATACCCAGGTTTCCGCTTCTGAAGGCTTCTGCAATGGCTTTCGGTACTTCAGCCTCAGCTTCCACAACGCGGGCCTGCATTTCCTGAATCTTGGCTTTGTTTTCCTGCTCGGCAGCAACCGCCATCGCGCGGCGTTCTTCCGCTCTCGCGCGGGCTACTTTCAGATCGGCTTCAGCCTGATCAATCTGCAGCGCAGCACCGATGTTGTTACCGACATCCACATCGGCGATATCGATAGAGAGAATTTCAAAAGCCGTTCCGCTGTCAAGACCGCGGTCGAGTACCACACGGGAAATCTGATCGGGGTTTTCAAGTACTTTTTTGTGATCGTCGGCAGAACCTACGGTGGTTACGATACCTTCACCTACACGGGCGAGAATGGTTTCTTCGGTAGCACCACCCACAAGCCTGTCGAGGTTGGCACGAACCGTTACCCGTGCATTTACCTTAACCTGAATACCATCTTTGGCAACAGCGGTGATGATCGGGGTCTGAATCACCTTGGGGTTTACTGAAATCTGAACAGCTTCGAAAACATCACGACCTGCAAGGTCAATGGCAGCCGCCCGTTCAAAAGTAAGCCCGAGGTTTGCTTTATCAGCCGAAATAAGGGCCTGAATGACTTTGTTTACATTTCCTCCGGCAAGAAAGTGCGCCTCAAGTTTGGACACACTCAGGGGGAGGTCAGCTTTGTGGGCGGTAATCGCTGCTTTAACAATCGGAGCAGGCGGTACCTTACGCAGGCGCATGGCCACAAGATCTGAGAAGATGGCTACTTTTACACCTGAAAAGTAAGCCGTAATCCACAAACCAAGCGGTACGTAATACAAAAAGATGAATACGAAGATGAGCGTACCACCGATAACAATTAGCGGCAAAATTTGATCCATGTCTTAATAGTAGGTTAAGGTATCGTTGTTGGATGATTTATAAACCGCTGATTCGAAGCCGAACCGGCGGTTCATTTTTGTTGATAGTGTTACATTCGGTCAGGCCGTGTTTTTTACAGAACCCGGCTTTCTGAAGTGAATCAGGAGGTGAGCCGGCGAACCATTACCCGGCTTGAGCTGGTATTGGTAACCACAACCCGTGCACCGTTTTCCACAAAGTCACCCTGAGAAACCACATCAATGCGTTCGCCGTCGATGAGGGCAATTCCTGACGGCCGGAGCGCCGTTACAGCCACACCTTCTTTACCCAGCAGGATATCTTTATTTTCGGAAGAAGTGTACCCCTTTTCCTTGCTGGTCGATTCAACTAAAATGAGTTTGCTAAACATACGGTTCTGTGGCAAATATTTTCCGAGAGAGAATAACATCAAAATACCTAAAATAAGGGTAACCGCCATGGTCCAAATGGCACGGCTCATATACTCCATCTCCGGGAAGCTGAACCCCACGTTTCCGATCATGGATACCACGAGGCTGAAGAACAGCAGCGTGACCCCGATGATGCCCGGTATGCCAAAACCGGGCAGGATAAATATTTCGACTACGATAAACAGCACCCCCACAAAGAAGAGGATGATCTCCCAGGGCTCGGCAAAGCCCATAATATAAAGGGGCGCGAAAAACAGAATTGCACCGATGGAAGCCATCATCCCCGGAAAGCCAACTCCGGGCGACTGAAGCTCGAAGTACAGGCCGCCGAGCATCATCAGCATCAGCATGCTGCTCATCACAGGGTTGGCGAGAAAACGCAGTACCATTTCGTTGGCAGTTTCCTGCACGTAGATAACTTCCATTGCTTCCCAACCCTGCGAAGCGAGGGCTTCATACATGGTTCGCGCAGAGCCTTCAATCATTTCGAACTCAAGCGCTTCGCTGGTACTCAGGGTAACAAGTACCCCTTCTTCGGTGATGCCTTCAATCACAATGCGCTCATCTACCATAGCTTCAGCAATGCGCGGGTTGCGGCCGGTTGCCTCTGCTGTTGCGCGCATCAGCCCGCGCATGTAGCTCTGCATCTTCTCACTGGCCTCAGTACCGCCGCCGTCCACAACCGTTGCCGCTCCGATAGAAGAACCCGGTGCCATATAGATGATGTCCGTTGCAAAAGCGATCAGGGCACCGGCAGAGGCTGCGTTTTTGTCGATAAAGGTGAAGGTCTTAATATCGGTGTCGAGCAGGTTCTTGCGGATTTTATCGGCCGCATCCACAAGTCCGCCAAAAGTATCCATATGAAGCACCAAAGCGACGGCCTCATTTTCCTCCGCCTGCCGGATACCACGCTCTATATAGCGGTGCAGGCCGTTATCAACAAGGCCCTCCACCTGAACTACATAAATAACGCCGCTTTGCGGCGACTGCACCCTGCTTGTATCTGATGCTTCGCCCTGCGGCTCATCAAAATACAACATGGCGTTAAAGAGGATCAGCATCAGCAGCGATCCGGTAAAAAAGTATTTTCTTTGCTTGGCGTACATGGCAAAATTTTTAAGGTCAGTTCAGTGAAAGGAACATCGGCCGGTATATTTCACAACGGTAAGGCCAATGTTTCTTTACACGAAGCTTTTTATCCTAAGTTAAGGCAATGAATCAGAAAAAACGAAGAAAAGCAACAGAGCGTTTGGCTTCGGCTTTTTTTGCAGATAAATCCCTTAGGCTACCATTTCTGTGCGCAGCAGTTGTTTAGCTTTCTCAGCTTTCAAAATTCAGGAACAAGTGTGCGACCGAAACGTAAAAGATCGCTGTTTGATTATGGCTGAAGCCCTTCTCATCCCTCAGCTTCAGCACCTTTGCAGCATTGCGGTCTGACTATCCGCAGCACCATATTCTCATTTTCTTCTCTTACTTAATTAATGAAGTTTATTCAATCTTACCAGACAGCCTTTTTCCCGCAAACCCGCTTCCTGACCGGTATTCTTTTGTTTTTATGGGGGATGACGGCCTTCCATACAGTTCAGGCTTCCGCTTCTGATACCGGCAGTGTTCACTCAGATGAACTCAGTTTTGCCACCCTGAACGGCCTTGTTTCCGAAGCCCGCACCGGCGAAGCCATCTGGGGCGCCAACATCATCCTGGAAGGCACGAGCCTGGGCACTTCGAGCAACAGCGCCGGCTTCTACACCCTCACCCGCATCCCCGAGGGTACGTACACGGTCGTTATTTCCTTCATCGGATTCCGGGACATGCGGCGTGAAATCAGCATCCGCGCGGGCGAAACCCTCCGGCTCGATGCCGAACTCACTGAAAGCGGGGTCGAACTTGATGATGTAACCCTGGTCTCGGATTTCTTCGATCTCGAGCAGCGGCAGTCCGTTGGCGTCACCACCGTGAGCACGCAGCTGATCCGCGACACCCCGGCCGTTTTGCAGGCGGATGTATTCCGGAGCATTCAGCTGCTGCCGGGCATTACTTCGGCCTCCGATTTTTCCTCGGGTCTGTACATCCGCGGGGGAACCCCCGATCAGACCCTGATTCTGCTCGACAACACCACCGTGTACAACCCGACCCACTTTTTCGGCTTTTTCTCGACCTTTAACCCCGATGCCATCCGGGATGTGCGCGTGTTCAAGGGCGGCTTCCCGGCAGAGTACGGCGGACGCATCGGCTCGGTGGTCGATATCTATAACAAAGACGGCAACCGGCGGCAGCGCTCCGGCACGGCTTCGGTCGGCCTGCTTTCCTCCCGGGCTTCGTTTGAAGGCCCCTTCGAGGGCGGCTCCTACATGTTCGCCCTCCGCCGCTCCACCCTTGAGCCCCTGCTCTGGGCCCTGCGCGGCTCTGTCGATAACATCCCGCGCAGCTTCTACTTTGTGGATGCCAACGCCAAAATAAATTACGACCTGGGTCAGCGCGACCGCCTCAGCCTTTCGTTCTACACCGGCCTGGATGATGTCGTTTTTCCGGCCTCCGACGACCTGCTGCTGAACCTGTTCTACGGCAACATCACCGGGAGCCTCACCTGGCGGCGGATTCTCTCCGGCAGCACTTTCGGCACGCTTACCTTCACCGGCTCCCGCTATTTCAACGAGCCGCGCTTCGAGTTCGGCGGCACCGTTTTTGAGCGCAAAAACACGGTCAACGATTTCTCGGTGAAAGCCGACATCGAATGGACGCCCGACGGCAATCACACCGTGAAATCCGGCTTGTGGGCCGGCACGCTGCTGTTCACGCTTCAGGACCGCTTCGACGGCAACGTCACGCAGTCGCCCGATCTCACCTCCGACTACTTCACTTTTTATATACAGGACCGCTGGCGCTTTGCCCCGCGCTGGACTTTCCTTGGCGGTGCGCGGGCAAGCTACTTCACGAGCGGCAACTTCTTCCGGGCCGAACCGCGGGCGCAGCTGGAGTACCGGCCTACCGAACAACTCCGGCTGCAGACCGCCGCCGGCCGCTACCATCAGTTCAAATCGCTGATCACCAACGAGGCTTTTTCCGGCTTTGATGTGTGGCTGCTCACCGATGAGGGCGTCGCCCCGGCCTACGGCGATCAGTTCATGCTTGGCGCCAAATGGAACCCAAGCAGCACCTGGTCGTTCGAACTGGAAGGCTTCTACCGCAGCATGCGGCAGCTGTTCGAATTCGATCCGCGCATCCCCGATACCGCCGGGCTGGAATACAGCGAGCTGTTCCGCTTTGGTGAGGGCTTCGCCTACGGGGTGGAAGTGCTGGCGCAGCGCAACCGCGGCAAGCTCACCGGTTTCGTGGGGTACACCTGGGGAACGACCCGCCGCAAGTTCCCGGAATTCAACGACAACAACTTCTTCCCGCCCAAATTCGACCGCATTCACGACCTGAGCGTGGTGGCCAACTACCGCCTCAGCACCCGCTGGATGAGCACTGTGGTGTTCGGCTACGCAACCGGGCAGACCTACACCGAGCCGCTGGGCCGCACGCAGATCAACAACCCCTTCGGCACCGAGCCCGACAACCCCATCATCGTGGGCCGCGTAAACGCCTCCCGCCTGCCCGCCTACCACCGCCTTGATGTCGGTTTCACGCGCTACGGCCGTTTCTTCGACCTCGGCGACTCCGAGCTGCAGCTGCAGATCATCAACCTGTATTCGCGCCGCAACGTGTGGTTCTATCAGTTCGATTTCGACGAAAATCCCGTGCAGCGCGTAACCGTGCAGATGCTGCCCATTCTCCCCTCCGTGACCTACACCGTCAATTTCTAACAGCTTTTTTGGTTTTTCTATGATGACGACTGCTTCCTTCCCCCAACCCCGGCGCCTTGCAGCCGGCACCGGTTCCGCAGGTTTTCTTTTATTTTGGATGATGATGAGCGCCCTGCTCGTTTCGGCCTGCGATCCCTACAAGCAGGATTCTTTTCAGGAGCAGATGGTGGTCGAGGCTTTTCTCACCGCCGGTGAGCCGCTGCCGGAAATCCGGCTGTCGCGCACCCTGCCCTTCGATGAATTTTACAGCTTTGAGGCAGCGGCGCTTTCCGGACTCGATCTGCGCGTGCTGCTCACCGACGATGCCGGCGCCGTTACCCAAACCTTCACCTACGCCGAGAGCGATCAGCGGGGCATTTACCTGCCGGAAGATGACACCGCGCTCGTGCAGCCGGGCCGCGTGTACCGCCTCGAAGTGAGCGAAAACCCGGATGACGCGCCCAAACTGCGCGCCCGCACCTTCGTACCCGGCGGCTTCGAACTCGTTTCGGACAACGGCGACACCTTCGTGTATCAGGGCCCTGTGCAGTACGAGCCGACCTTCACCATCAGCGTGTACCCTGGGCGGCAGAATTACTACATCGCCTCAACCCTGGCCCTGCAGCCCGATCCGGAGCTGCTCACGCCCTTCTACGCCGGCTTTTTCGAGGAAGAAAATCCGGATCAGTTTCTGCGGGTGTCTTCCCCTATCATCAACGAGGGCAACTACGAAATCAACGACGATAACACCATCACCCTCACCCTCCCCTGGATTTCCATCGCTTACTTCGGCCCGAATGAAGTCGCTTTCTACGCCCTCGACACCAACCTCTACGACTACGTGCGCACGCTCAGCCTGCAGGGCGGCGGCCCGAATCAGTCGCCGGGGCAGATCGACAACATCCTCTGGAACGTGGAAGGCGGCATCGGCATCTTCGGCAGCCGCACCGGTATCTCGAGCGTGATTACGGTAGTGCCGTTTGGCGGATGATTGTTCTATGGGTGATTACGAAGTTTATAAACCCTAAATAACACCTCCTGTGCCCTTAGATTTGGGAATCAGCTGTGTTCCTCCCGCACAGCCTGCTGCAGCCTGACCTGAACCGACTCCGGAAACCACTGAGCATAAAAAAAGCCTGAAACCGGTATTGAAGTACCGTTTCAGGCTTTTTTTTATTAGAAAACCTGTAGATCGAAAATCAGACAGCTGCAGCAGTACTGTTCATTTTCGCAGGTATGGCTTCTTCATACACAAGCCCGATTGCTGAAACGGCTTTTGCGATCAGCTTATCAATCTTCAGTGCCTCCCCGCCGGTAATACCTAAGCGGATACAGGCAATGCCCGCATCTTCTGAGGCTTTAATGAGGGCTGTAAGCTTGTCTTCGGCTACGCTCACGACGGCGCCGCTTTGTGCCTCGCTGAACAGGCATTCACGCACATCACTTCCGGAGTAGGCCTGAAGGGCAGACAGATCAATTTCCGCGCCTATGCCGGAGAAAATGCTTTTCTCGGCGAGGGTTATGGCCAAACCGCCGTCAGAGCAGTCGTGGGCTGACTGCAGCAGGCCGCCGCGGATGGCCTCAAGCAGGAAAGCCTGAAAGCGGGTTTCATAGCTGAGGTCGAATTCGGGGGCATCCCCTTCAGTGAGGCCGTGATTCCAGCTCAGGTATTCGGAGCCGCCAAGGCCGGTGCGTTTAGCACCGAGGTAGCAGACTACGTGACCCGCAGCTTTGTAGCCGGGCGTCATGAGCTGCTTTTCGAGGTCGTCAATGAGGCCGAGCATGCCGATGGTCGGCGTCGGGAAGACCGCGCCTTTCGGGTTTTCGTTGTAAAAGCTTACGTTGCCGCCGGTAACGGGCGTGCTCAGGGCAAGACAGGCATCCCCCATGCCCCCTACCGCTTCTTTGAAAACCCAGTACACTTCGGGCTTGTAGGGGTTGCCGAAGTTCAGGCAGTTGGTTACGGCAAGCGGTTTGGCGCCGGAGCAAACCACGTTCCGAGCCGCTTCCGCAACGGCAATTTGCCCGCCCTTACGGGGATTGAGGTGCACATAGCGGCCGTTGCAGTCGGTTTTGACCACCAGCGCTTTTTTCGTGCCTTTGATGCGCACAACCCCTGCATCTGATGCGCCGGGACCGAGCACGGTGTTGGTGCGCACCATGTGGTCGTACTGCTCGAAAATCCAGCGCTTGGAAGCGATGTTGGGCGAGCTGAGGAGCTTCAGCAGGGCAGCCTCGTAGTCGGTTTCTTCGGGAAGGCTGCTGAAATCGAAGCTGTGTTTGGCATCGAGGTAGTCCGGGCGTCTGGTTTCGCGCTCGTACACCGGTGCGCCCCCGCCCAGCACCAGGCTGTCGGCCGGGATGCGGGCCTTCAGCTCGTCGTGCATCCAGTATTCTACCTCACCGGTATCGGTCACTTCGCCAATTACGGCGGCGCTTACATCCCATTTTTCAAACACGTCCAGGATTTCCTGCTCGCGGCCTTTGTGGGCTACGATGAGCATGCGCTCCTGACTCTCGGAGAGCAGCATTTCGTAGGCGGTCATGCCGCTTTCGCGCTGCGGGGCGAGGTCGAGATTGATACGCATACCGGTGCGGCTTTTGGCCGACATCTCCGAGCTCGAACAGCTGATGCCCGCCGCGCCCATATCCTGAATGCCGGCAACGGCGCCGGTTTTGAGGGCTTCGAGGGTGGCTTCAAGCAGCAGTTTTTCCATGAAGGGGTCGCCGACCTGCACGCTCGGGCGCTTGGACTCGCTTTCCTCGCTGATTTCCTCTGAGGCGAAGGTCGCTCCGTGAATGCCGTCGCGGCCCGTGCTCGCGCCCACAATGATCACCGGGTTACCGGGGCCCGGCGCAATGGCGGAGGCCGTTTCGCCGGCCTTCACCAGACCCACGCTCATGGCGTTGACCAGCGGATTGCCCTCATAGGCGGGATCAAAAAAGATGTCGCCGGCCACAGTCGGCACGCCGAAGGAGTTGCCGTAATCGGCAATGCCGTGCACCACGCCGTCGAGCAGGAAGCGCACCCGCGGGTTGTCGAGCGAGCCGAACCGCAGCGAGTTGAGCGCCGCTACCGGCCTTGCGCCCATGGTAAAAATATCGCGATGGATGCCGCCCACGCCGGTCGCGGCCCCCTGATAAGGCTCTACCGCAGAAGGGTGGTTGTGGCTCTCAATCTTGAAGGCGCAGGCAAGCCCGTCGCCGATGTCCACGAGTCCGGCGTTTTCTTCGCCGGCGCCAACCAGCAGCTGCGGCCCTTTGTTGGGCAGGGTTTTGAGCACCTTGATGGAATTCTTGTACGAGCAGTGCTCGCTCCACATCACCGAATAAACCCCCAGCTCGGTGAAGGTCGGCACCCGGCCGAGGTAACCTTTAATTTTTTCAAATTCATCAGCCGTGAGACCGTGTTCGAGTGCAAGCGCGAGGGTTACTTCAGGTTCTTTGAGCATGGGTGTGCTTTTTTTCAGGGTGATGGGGTTCCGGGGTCGGAAAATGGTTATTTGCAAAAAAGAGCGTTGACGGATGAATCGGGCGCTCAGCCGGGCAGCAGCCGGGCCTGAAGCTCCTCAAAATTCCGGAATACGAAACTGGCTTCGCCGTTTTCTTCGGCGGTGTGCTGCGGTGCGTACCAGGCCGTTTGCCAGCCGGCTGAGCGTCCGCCGCGGATATCGGAAACGAGATTGTCGCCCACATAGAGGATATCGCCCGCCCCCGCGCCTGACTGCGCTTCGGCGTAGGCAAAAATTTCGGGGCTGGGCTTCAGGTAGCCTACATCTTCAGAAATGATGACGGGCCCGGCCAGCGCTTCGAGGCCGAAATCGGCCACCTTTTTTTTCTGGGTTTCGGAGAAGCCGTTGGTGATAAACCCAATCCTGAAACTTTGGCTGAGGGCTTTGAGGGCGGCTTTGGCGCCGGGAATCCAGCGCCAGTGCCGGCGGTAGGCCTGCATGTACTCACGGCCAACGGCTTCGGGGCTGCTTACACCGAGGCCGAGTTCTGCGAAGGTATCTTCAAAACGATGCCGCTGCAGCGCATGCCGGTTGATCTGCCCGAGGCTGTAGGCGTGCCAAAGCCGGTGATTGTGCTGCGCATATACGCGACTGAGCTCCTCAAAAGAAACCTGCTGAAGGGCGGGGTGCGCCTCATGAACATCCTGAAGGGCGGCCCGCTGCGCGCTGCTGTGATCGAGCAGGGTGTCATCAATATCAAAATAAATAAAACCGGGCCTGCGCAGCATAAAAATTCAGGGTTTCAGGGGGGATAGGTTCGGGCGCCGAAAGATAAGAAAGTACGGCCTAAACCTCAGCGGGAATCCCGCCGGGTTATGATTTTGACAGGTCAAGCCGTATTTTTGGCCGGCTTATGCAACGATTCGAAGCTGAGAGTGCTTACAACAACCAAATTTCATTTATTCCCGCTGAGGGGTTCTTTCTTTCTTTTAATATGCGACCCGATCCTGAGCATAAAATTGATCCTAAAGCCATTCCGGCCTGGCGAATTTCCGGCGGACTTGGCTCCCTTTTTTGGTGGTTTATTCCGGTCATTTACGGTTTCATCGCGCTTGGCGGCGGTGTTGACCGCTGGATGATCCTGGCCGTAACGGCGCTTGTGGTGCTCAATACCGTGCTTCAGGCCACCATTATTCCGAAAATCCGCTGGCAGCGGTGGAGCTATCAGATCGATAAGCATGAGATTTATCTGAAGAGCGGCATTTTTGTGATCCGCCGCACCCTCATTCCGGTGAACCGCATTCAGCACGTGGATACGCGTCAGGGGCCGATTCTGCGCTCCTTCAGCCTCTCCACGGTAACCATTACCACGGCCGCAACCACGCACGAAATTCCTGCCCTAAACGACGAAGTAGCCGATGAAGTCCGAAACCGAATCTCAGACCTTGCCCGATCTGCCGATGAAGATGTCTGAGCCGAGGCGGCAGCATCCGGTTGCCGCCCTCACCAACGTGCTCAACACGCTTCGGGATCTGCTGGTGCCGCTTGTCATCATCTTCTTTTTTGGCGGCGGCGGCGGCGGGAACGGCCTGTTCAGCAGCCCGTGGTACCTCGGCAGCTTCCTGATGTTTCTGCTCGTGCTGGGCGTTGCCCGATGGATGCGCTTCACCTACCGCGTTGAGGACGACGAAATCCGCATCGAGTACGGCCTGTTTGTGCGCAAGCGCTCGTTCATTCCGCGGCACCGCATTCAGGTGATCGACATCAGCTCGGGCGTGCTGCAGCGGGCCTTCGGGCTCGTGAGTCTGGAGGTGCAGACCGCAGGCGGCGGCGCATCGGAGGCGAAAATAAACGCCCTCACGCTGGATGACGCCCTCTGGATCAAAGAAAACATGAGCCCGGAACACGAGGAAGAAGCCGGAAGCAACCCCGAAACCGGCGATGCTCACGGAATTCCACCAAAAGAAAACGAGACCGGCGAAACCACGGAGGCCGCTGTCGCGCAACCGGCGCAGCTTCGCAGGTCAGCGGCTGCGGCTGCAACCGGGATGTCGGAGCCGGTTTACGCGCTGAGCTGGCGCAGGCTGCTGATTGCCGGCACCACCTCCGGCAGCTTCGGCATTGCGCTCTCCATTGTGGGCACCATTTTCGCGCAGATGAACACCGTAATCGACGACGATGTCGTAGTTGATTTTATTGAACTTGTATCTGCCAACGATACCGTGTTCTTCATTGGCGTTGCCGTGGCGCTGATTTTTGTTGCCTGGGTGCTTTCAATTGTGGGCACCGTGCTTTCGTACGGTAATTTTGCGATTTACAAACGCAGGCGCGAAATGGTGATTTCACGCGGCATTCTGGAGAAAAAGCTCACTACGATTCCGTACAGCCGCATTCAGGGCCTCCGGATTCAGGAGGGGGTGCTGCGGCAGCCGCTGGGCTTCTGCACGCTGTATGTGGACAGCGCCGGCTTTGGCGAACAGAGCGGGAAATCGACTACGCTGTTTCCGCTGCTGCGCCGCAGCGAGGCCGAGGAATTTATCCGGGTGATGGCGCCCGAGTACGACCGGCAGCCCGAAACGGTGAGTCCGCCGCCGCGGGCCCTGCGCCGCTACATCATCCGCACGCTCATCCCCACCGGCATTCTGATCGGCCTTTCGTACTGGCTGCTGCCGTTTGCGCATTTCATTCTGCCGATTATTCCGGTCGCCGTAGTGCTGGGCTACTACCGCTGGCGCGCCGCCGCTGCGGGAACTGACACCGACACCCTGCTGATCCGCTACCGGAACCTGGCCAAAACCACGGTGCTGATGAAGCGCTACCGCATACAGTCGGCCACCGCCTGGGACAACTACTTCCAGCGCCGGCGCGGGCTGAAGAGCCTGACCGTGAACATTGCTTCGAGCGATACCGGCGCCTCGTTCAGCGCGCTCGACCTCGAAGCCGATGATGCCCTCGATTTTGTGGAGTGGGTTGAGCCGCACTACAACCGCAAGCAGGCTGCGGTTTCGGGTGAAACGCCGGCTGAGACCGAGAAGAAAGAGGACCGGGATCAGGGCGGTTTTCTGGACATCGGGTATTGAGACAGCTGCCGGAAAACCCGCAAAACAGGCACACAGGCCAAAACGCAACGCTCCCGGCAAATCCGTCTTTGTTTTTTTTGGGGGGATGAACTCCGTGCGCATCACGGTCAGTGGTGGCAGATCAGCGCTTCCAATCCAACGGAAAAGCCCGTGCTTTTTGGATGCATCTTCAATCATGATTGCCCGAAAGCCTACGGAAAAAGCAAGGCGTTTGCCGCAGGTTTGGGGTTTCGGAACAAGCACGAAAGACCGTGATGTGCACGGGGTTTCCCCCAAAAAACAAATGCAGAACTGCCCTTAAAAATGGACTCCGGGCAGCGGCAGCTTTGCTTTTGCTGCTATGCTTCGGGGCCGGAATCCATCGAATCCACGATGAGCGCGATGGCGCCGTCGCCGGTTACGTTACAGGCCGTACCGAAGCCGTCCTGCGCCATGTAGAGGGCGAACATGAGGCCGAGCTGCGCGTCGGTCATGCCGAGCACGGATGCCATCAGGCCGATGGCCGCCACAACCGCGCCGCCGGGTACGCCGGGCGCGGCAATCATGGTGACCCCGAGCAGCAGGATAAACTGAAAGAACATGCCGAATTCCGGGGTGATGCCGTTCAGAATGAGCACAGCTACCGAGCAGGCCACAAGGGTGATGGTACTGCCGGCCAGGTGAATGGTGGCCGATAGCGGCACGACAAACTCCGCGGTGCGGTCGCTTACACCGTTGCTTTTCACGCTTGCGAGCGTAACGGGGATGGTCGCAGCACTCGACATGGTACCGAGCGCTGTGGTGTAGGCCGGCAGCATCTGCCGGATGGCTTTGAAGGGATTTACGCCGGTCCGAAGCGCAGCGATGGTGTACTGCGTGATGATCCAGAGCAGGTGCGTGCCGATAATGACGAGGAATACACGCGCGAAAACGGCCAGGGTCTGAAAGGCCTCACCGGAGGCGGCCATGTCCGCAAAGATACCGGCAATGTGCAGCGGCAGAAACGGGATGATGACTTTCGTGATCACCAGCACGATGATGCTCCGGAATTCATCCATCCAGTTAAAGAGCGCGGTGCGGTTTTCTTTTTGTTTGAGGTAGTTGATGCCCAGCCCGAATACGAAAGCCGTAACGAGGGCGGTCATTACGCCGAAAATCGGCGGGGTGCTGATTTCGAGGAAAGGCGCGAGTCCGGAGGTGCTTTCGCCCACATCCCCGTGCTCGATAAAGCGCGGAATGATGCCCGTGCTCACAAAATAAGCCAGCACGCCCGCAAGCACCGTTGAGCCGTAGGCCAGCCCGGCCGTACCGGCCAGCAGCTTGCCGGCTTTTGCCCCAAGCTCCGCAATGCCCGCCGCGATGAAGCCGACGATAATAAGCGGCACCATGAACACCAGAAACTGCCCGAACAGATGCGTAAACGTGTACAGCAGCCGCCCGATCCACTCCGGGAGGAAGAGCCCGACAAGAATGCCGGCAATGATTCCGATGATGAGGCGGGGCAGCAGGCCAATGGTGAGGTTTTTCATAGTAAGCGGGGGTAAGAAATGGTTGGTTTTGGTTTCGGGGGATGTGCTTCCGGGCCTGAGATAAGGCCGGGGGCGGAAATCAGCCCGGGAAATTCAGGATTGCAGGAGAAGCGGGTTCCGGGCAACGGCAGCAGATGCGCCGGCGGATTTAGTCGGGCATCTCCACACCCTGTTCGCGCAGGTACTCAAAGGCGCGCTCAAGCTGCGGATCGCGCCCGTGCAGCAGGTCGTGGAAGGTGTTGCGGACTTCGATATGCGGCTCCACGCCGGTGAGCTCGAGGTTGTAGCCCTCAAAATCGAAGACGCCCCAGGCCGGCAGGCGGTGACTTGATCCGTCAACCAGGCCCATGGCCGTGGTGAAGATAATCCAGCGGTAGGTTGGCATGCCGATAATAGTGCCGAGCCCAAGCTCGCGCAGGCCGGCGGTCGTCATTTCAGCATCGCTGAGGCTCTGCTCGTTGATGAGCACCACAATCGGCTTGCCGGCCGGGGCAAAGTTCGGCTGACCGGCCATCGCGCCGCCGCGGAACTGCCAGTTGAGGTACGGCTGCCGGCTGAGGGCCTGAATCACATCGTCATGCACGTTGCCGCCGCGGTTGTAGCGCAGATCGAGGATGAGGGCATCGCGGTGCACAAACTGCCGGGCAAGCTCCTGCTGAAAGTGCTGCAGCGAGCCGCCGCCCATGTTGCGCATGTGGATGTAGGCCACGCGCTCGCCGGTTACTTCATCGACCTTGTGCTGACGGCTGCGCTCCCATTCGTCGTAAAACAGGTTCTGAAGCGAACCGGAGGTTTGGGTCTGCACCCGCACGGGGAATTCGGCCCGGCCGCGGGCAAATACGAGCTCAACTTCGCGGCTGCTTCCGGCATCGGCCACGCTGAAATAGCGCTCGCGGTTGCCTTCGGTGTTCACGCCGGTGCCGTCAACGGCACGGAGCACATCACCCGGCTGAATCACGGCCTGCAAACCTGCGAGGTCGGCATTGCTGCCGTGCAGGATGCGCTCCACCACGAAAGGATCGTCGTTGCGGAACAGGATGCCGGTTGCGAGGGTGCGCGCGTTGAGGAAGACATTTTCCTCATCGCCGCGGGAGTTGAAGCCCATGTGCGAGGAGTTCAGCTCGCCGAGCATATCGTTGGTGAGGCGGCGCAGGTTGGCCCGGCTGTTGAGGTAGGGCAGAAACTGCGCGTAGTAGTCGCGTAGGGCGTGCCAGTCCTGACCATGAAAGCTTTCCTCATAAAAGTTCTCTTCGAGGTTGGCCCAGGTTTCGTGGAACATCTGCGCGAATTCGTCCATCAGGTTTCGGCTGAACCGGTGCTCGATGCGGATCCGCTCGGTGTTGTTCCGGTTGAGGTCGAGCTTGTGGATGTTGCCGCTTACCAGCAGAAAATGACTGCCCCCTGCGGAGATGATGTCCGGCGCGGTGTTGCGGGTGCCTTCAATTTTGGTGGTTTCGGGCGATTTGAAAGGCTCGAGCACCGTCTTCCACAAATGGAAGCCCGTGCCGTCGTGGGCCGAGCCGTAAATGACGGTGTGCTTTTCGCCGTCAACCAGTACGAAGGGGCCGCTTTGGTTGCCGCTGTGCCGGGTGATCTGCTCCCAGCGCTCGTGCAGGCGCTCGGTTTGGATGCTCACCCGAACTTCGGTTTCATCGCTGCTGCTTTCGGTGAAGAGGGCGTCGAAGCGGTCGAGGCGCAGCGGCGGAGCCTGCGGACTGATGGCCATGCGCCAGATATTGGCCGCGGTGTTGCCCCGCGGATACACCGGCTGAATGCGGTCGGTCGAGAAGTAGATGAATTGGCCGTCGGCTGACCAAAAGGGCGTGTTCTCGGTTACGCCCGTGCGGGTGAGGTTCAGGGTTTCGCCGCTTTCCGGCTGATGCACGATGATGTCGCGCTCAAAGAAGCGGTAGGCGTTGAAGGCAATCCAGCGGCTGTCGGGCGACCAGCGGATGGTGCTGTTGCGGAAGGTCCAGAGCTCGTCTTCGAGCAGCAGCCGGCTGTCGTTGCGGGCCGGGTTGAAGAGCATCACTTCGGTTCGGCCGCGGAAGTAGGCGACACTTTGGGCATCGGGCGAAAGCCGCAGGTTGCGGTGATGCTGCGGCAGCTCGGTGAGCATCATCTCCGGACCGTCGCCGGTCGCACGCATGCGGAACAGGTTGAAGTAGCCGCCCAGGGTTTGGGTGTAGAGCAGTTCGTCGTTGCTGAGCCAGATGACCTCGCCGGCCCGTTCGCCGCGAAGGGTGGGCATCTGCCGTACAAAGCGGCCTTCGGCATCTGACACAAAAAGCTCGCCCCGGGCAATGAAAGCCAGTTTTTTGCCGTCGGGCGACACATCGAAAGCGGTGATGTTACCCGCGACCTCAAAAGAGACGGGCAGCCCGAGCGTAGGGGTACGGCCAAGCTGCACGGGAATGAGCCGGGCTTCCGCAGCGGCTACGTCGTAAGCCCACAGCTGATAATCCTTCTCGAACACCACAACACTGCCGTCGGCACTCACCTGCGGAAACCTGATCGAGCGGTCGAAATGGGTGAGCTGCTCCGGACCGTTTTCGGTGAGGCGGAACAGGTTGTACTCGCCGTTGGCCTCGTCGGAGGTATAATACACCACGCCGTTCTGATCGATGGTCGGCCACATGTTTTTGCCGTCGTGCACGGTGTGCTCCGCGAAAACATCTGTTTCGGGATTGTAGGAGCGAATCACGGGATTGAAGGGGCCGCGGTAACGCTTGCGCTCATAGAAGCGGAAACTCTCCCAGGTATCTGTAAAGAAGAAATCGCCGGTTTTGGGATGCTGCGCCACATCGTGCGGGAGGTTGAAAAAGTGGCTGTTCATGAGGCGGCGCGGGGTGTCGCCGGTGATGCTGACCTCCCAGGCGTCTATATAATTGTAGCGGTCGGATGAAAATCGGACCTGCCCGGAATCCCAGGACCAGGAATTGACGAGATTGGAGCCGTCGTGCCAGGTGAGGCGGCGCACATCACCGCCGGCTACGGGCTTCAGGTACACGCTTGTGTTGCCGTCGAGCTCGGCGGAGAAAGCAAGCCAGCGGCCGTCAGGCGAAAACCGGGGAAGGGTTTCTTCGCCGGGCATGCCCGTAAGCCGGACCGCCATGCCGCCGCTCACCGGCACCTGCCACAGATCGCCCTCGAAACTGAACACCACGGTTTGTCCGTCAGGCGAGGGCGCGGGATGCGTGAGGAAAAAGACCTCCGGTGCCGCTGAGGGGCCGGGTTCAGGGGCGGTCATCAGGCCGGCGGGCAGCGCGACCGCAGGAGGCCCCGGAGCGGCACCAAGCACGACAGACGGCATCCCCCAACACAAAAAAACAAGGCCGGCCGCGAGCAGGCAGGCCGGTACCGAAAAACGAAACCACTGATGGAGGTACAAAAAAGGCATCTTCATGGCGGATCAGGTTTTGAATGATGAACAGGTTGCGGGTCGGAAATTGTAAAAGGAAGAGAATAGGAAATTTCGGGCAGGAAAGGAACAGCCTTTCGGGGCAGGCGCGGGAGAATGGCACGCGGATTGGGCGGATCTTCGAACGCGGTTTTGCGCGGTTTTTTTTGGGGTGATTATTTTGACACTCCGGATTCTTGCCCTCACTGCAAAAAAGTACTACTTTGAAAGCACTATGAAAACAGAAGTTGCTACATCACTCGAGCATCAGGCAGCCAAACTCCTTAAAGAACTCAGGGAAGATAAAGTGCCTGTTCTGATAACCGAACACGGAAAACCATCCGCGTATCTGGTGGATGCGGAGCATTTTGAAGACTTACAACAAAGGCTAAAGCTGCTCGAGGGTCTTGCAAGGGGTGAAAAAGCCATACTCGAAGACAGGGTTGTATCGCATGATGAAGCAAAAAAACGCATGTCCCGATGGCTGGGGTAATCTGAGCGCGGTTTAATGGCACGCGGATTGGGCGGATCTTCGAACGCGGGTTTACGCGGATTTTTTTGAGGGTGATGATTTTTCCTTCGCTTATACCAAAACCGGTTCCAAAATCTTTGATTTATATTAACCGGATAACGATACTGTCAGTAACGAGAAATCCTAACTATCTGCCATTATGGAAAAAGCCGGGTCAAAAAAGAAACTGAACGTCTGTTAAACGATCTTCCGGAGCATGCGGACCGGGATGATCTGATGTATAAAATTTATGTCCGGCAATCAATTGAACAAGGCTTGAAAGATTCGGTTGAGGGCAGGGTAAGCTCCCATCATGCACTGAAAGAAAAATACAATCGAAATCATCAGCATCATTCATGGCGCACGTCTGTTACCGGACGAGATCGCTGACTAAGAGTCAAAAGGCAAAGAATAAAATCCGCGGAAATCCGGCAAAATCCGCCCGATCTGCGTGCCATCATCGCGTGCCATCATCGCGGGCCATTAACAAGCTACCGGAATGAGCGGTGGCCTTTTTGGGGGGTGCGGTCGGCGGTTAGTTTTTCTTCGGCGAGGCGCTCCACATCGCGCAGGGTGTCGGCATCGGCGGGGCTCAGATCCCAGCGGATGGCCCTGAAGCGCGGGAACCGCAGCGTGTAGCCCGCCTTGGTGCGCCGGTTGACCTGTATGCCGTCGAATTCGAGCTCGACCACGATGCCGGGTTTGAGGGAGTAGGTCGGGCCGAAGCGGTCGGCAATCAGCGGTTTCATGGCCTGATTGAGTTTTTTGAGCTCCTCGTCGGTGTAGCCGCCGTAGGCTTTGCCGATGGGGATGAACTCTTCCTCGTAGCGCTCATCATCCCTTACAGAAACACCGAGGGTGAAATCGGAGTAGGTTCCGCCCCGCTTGCCGCTGCCCGCATGCGCGTACATGATCACCGTATCGAGGGTGCCGCCGGGCTTCTTGACCTTCAGCCAGGACTTCCGCCGCTGACCGTACTCATAGGTACTCTCCGGGTGCTTCAGCATCAGGCCTTCGTTGCCGTGCGCGAGGGCGCGGTCGAAGAAGCGTTCCACATCCCCCTCCTCTCCGATTTCAAACTGAATGCTGCGGCGGATGCCGTGCGCTTCGCACAGGGTTTCGAGCTGCTCGCGGCGCAGCTTCAGCGGCTCGCCAAAAAGCGGCTGTCCTTCCGCAAAAAGCAGGTCGTAGGCAATGAACACAACCGGATGCTTTTTGAGGACGCCCGGGCCCGGCTTTTTTACGCCCATGCGCTTTTGCAGCTCCTGAAACGGCTGAATGGTGTCATCACGGAACACGCAGAGCTCGCCGTCGAGCACGGCAGCGGGCATCATTTTGGCGGAAAAATCGGCTACAACCTCCGGAAAGCTTTCCGTGATTTCGTTGAGGTCGCGCGAAAACAGGGCGACCTTCCCTCCTTCGGCGTGCAGCTGACACCGCATGCCGTCGAATTTCTCCTCGGCGAGGTAAGCGGTGAGATCCTCTACGGCGCGGCTCTCAACCGGCGACGCCAGCATGAAGGCGATCGGCTGAAACAGACGGAAGCGCGCCGAGCTGAGTGCATCGCGGCGGCACAAAACGGCGGTGCGGCCGAGGCTGCCGGTAATCATGCGGGCGTAGCGCACGTCTTCCGGGTCGTGGTCAAAAGCAGCGGCAAGGGCAGCGGTGATGCTGCGCGACTCAAAGCCAATCCGCAGGCTGCCCTGCCCCATCACCCGGATAAAAAACTTGATTTCGGCGGGCGTCATTTGCATCCAGGCTTCGGTGAGCAGCGCCTGCTTGCCCTCGCGGCTGCGCTCTTTTTCCAGCCGCTGAAACAGGGCTTCGGTTTCGGTGAGGCTCAGCAGGGCCGGCCTGCGTTTTGCGATGGCGGCCGGGAGGTTTTCCATCAGCTTTTCGATGGCTTCGCTCGCGCTGCCGGTTGCGGTGCGGCAGGCGCGGAACACGAGCTCGTAGTCGATTTCACAGAAAGCCGCCGCGCAGACCGCTACGGTGCGGTGTCCGACCGAGGCCCGTTTGCCGGAAACCGACGAAAAGGCGCCTTCCCCGGCAAACTGCACGGCAAGGGCAACGTCTGCCTCATCGGGCAGACTGCGCAGGTAATCCGCAAAAAGGCTGATTTTCCGGTTGTTGCCGCGGGTTTCGGCTATGCGCTGCATCACCTCACAAAAACGCCGGAAAGAAACGCCGAAGCTGCTTTGGGAGGCGGCATCAGTCATCTTCATAGCCCTCCATCTCAAGCGGCTGACTCGCAATGCCGCGCTCCGCAAGGTAGTGCTGCACCACACGGGGGTTGGGGGTATGGGTGATGTACACCTTGCGCGGATTCAGCTTCTCGGTGAGCTCAAGCAGCTCGAAAAAGTCGATGTGGTCGGAGAGCGGGAAAAGCTTGTCGATGGTGAGCTGCACCCGGCGCGACTCATGCGTTGCCCAGCCAGAAACGTAGGCCACGCGTTTGCGCCGGATGTTGCGCAGCATGGGCGCATCGAGCGAGGAAGAAGGCGTGATGAGGATGCGGCCGTCCTGCACGGTGGCGCGGTCGTACTTCTCCCAGTTACCGAGAGCTATGCCCGCCTCTTCGTACACCCTGCACAGCTCATAGCCCGCGCCGTGAATCTGCATGGGTACGCCCAGCGGTGCGAGCCCGTGCATGATTTCCTGCGCTTTGCCGAGGTTGTAGCCCAGAAAAACCGGTGTGTAGCCTTCCCCGAGGGCTTCGGAGGCGAAGCTGCGCATTTCGGCAAAGAGCTCCTCATGCGGCCGCCAGCGGTAAATCGGCAGCGGGAAGGTCGCCTCGGTGATGAAAAAATCAGTGGCCTCAGGGCAGGCGAAGCCTTCGGTTACGGGCGAAGGCGGCGTTTTGTAGTCGCCGGTGTAGAGCACCCGGCCGGCATCGGTTTCGACCTCAATCATGGC
Source organism: Cyclonatronum sp. (assembly GCF_022565315.1). Taxonomy (NCBI): domain Bacteria; kingdom Pseudomonadati; phylum Balneolota; class Balneolia; order Balneolales; family Cyclonatronaceae; genus Cyclonatronum; species Cyclonatronum sp. Next base: position 23,479 of record NZ_JAIUMX010000047.1, read on the forward strand.
CGAGCCGAGAATATGGCCCGCCGGCCAGAGCGTTACCCGGCAACGGTCGAATTCCACAGGCTGCCGAAATGCGAGCTCGGTGACATCCCCCTGAAAGCCGCGCACCCGCATGAGCCGGGCCGTTGCGGGGCTCGCGTACACGTGCATGTGCCGGTCGCGCGGCAGGTGATCGGCGTGCGCATGGCTCACAAAAATATGCCGGGCCACATTCCCGGAAACATCCAGCCCGACCTCCGCATCCGGCAGGATGATGCCGTGCCCGCGCTCGAGCCGGTAATTCAGCTTGTTTTCTTTGCTCATGGCATGTGAAGGGTGTGGCAGCAGGAAAGGTTCCCCGGGGGCAGGCAGGCGTCAGTTTTTGGACAGTTTCAGCACCGTCAGCACGGTTTTGAGGATGATGCCGAGGTCGTACCAAAAGCCGCAGCGCGCCACATACATTTTATTGATGCGCACTTTTTCGGGCCAGATCACCTCATCGTTGTAGCGCACCGGGTCGGGCTTGGTGGTGAGGATTTCCTCTTCGTTGCGGAATTTCAGGGTCGCCGGCCCGGTAATGCCGGGCTTTACGTTCAGGATGATGCGGTCATCGCCCTCAAGGGCATCCATGTAGGCGGGCACATCGGGGCGGGGGCCGACCAGGCTCATATCGCCTTTGAGCACATTCCAGAGCTGCGGCAGCTCGTCGATTTTGGTACGCCGCAGGAAGCGTCCGGCCGGTGTAAGGCTCCGGAGGTCTTCGGCGGTCGGCACGCCCTTCTCCGAAACCGAGGTCGTTTTCATGGTCCGGATTTTCAGAATCCGGAACCGCCGGCCGTGCTGACCCACGCGCTCATGCCTGAAAAAGCCCGGCAGGCCGGTACTCACGCGCGCAACGAGCGCGGCGAGGAGAATCAGCCAGCCGGTGAGCAACAGCCCGGTGAGGGCTGCAGCGAAATCAAACATTCTTTTGCCGTACGAAAGGTAGAAATTCATTCAAAGAAGGTAACAAAGGCCGCGCATCATAAGAAAACGCGAAGCGGCTCAGGGGCCGTAATATTTTTTAAATCCGTTAAAGGTGTAAACGAGCATCATCGCGGCCGCACGGAAAAAGCCGGCCGATTCCTGCTGCCGGTAAATGTGCCAGATGTAGCGCATGGAGCGCAGCTTGTTGGAAGAAACCGAGCCCTTCCGCATACGGTACACGGCCAGCACCTTCGGGTTACCGTGAACGGTACCTGCCCTGCGGATGAGCTGCAGCCAGAGGGCGTAATCGTTGTTGACCGGCAGCAGCGGGAAGCGGACCGGCCCAAGCGCTTTGCGGTCCAGCACGGTGGTGAGCAGCGGTATGGAGCAGGTTTGCAGCAGCTCTTTTCGGGTGATGGCCTCCGGCACGATGAACGGCTTCCGGAGCGGATTCAGGTTTTCATCCACCCGCTCATGCGAGGCACAGGCGAAGCTGAAGCCACCGGTTTCCATGAAGCTGAGCATCTCCCCGAGGAAGTCCGGGTACCAGAAGTCGTCGCCGTCGAGGAAGGCCAGATACCGGCCCCGCGCGCACTCAAGCGCCCGGTTCCGGGAAGCCGCGACGCCCCGGTTTTCGAAATTGCGAAGTACCCTCATCCGGTCATCCCGTGCGGCAAGTCCGGCCAGAATCTCCGGGGTTTTATCGGTTGAGGCATCATCAATCACAAAAAACTCAAAGTCCGTAAACTGCTGTGCGAGTACCGATTCGGCGGCCTGCCTCACAAAAGCTTCCGCGTTAAACACCGCAGTGATGACTGTGAAAACCGGGGCCGGATTTGTTTCCGTTTTTTGGGTGGGGAGCTTTTGCAAAGGTGATGGATGCTTTGCCCGAATCCGTTTTCCGGGCTGTCAGAAATTCTGCTGGATGATGTGATGTGTGTTGAAAATCAGGCTCAGGCGAAGCCGAACATGCTGAGGCGGTACCAGGCCAGCAGCAGCAGAACGATGCCGACGCTGAACATCATGTAGCCGCCCTTGCGGATTTGCCCGAGCACGGCCTGTGGCCGCTCTAAGATGAGGTTTTTCAGCTGTTTCCAGCGCAGCAGGATGGAACCCAGGATAAAAAGGACGACCAGCGACCAGACCGAGAAGATCAGCTCAACCCATGAAAAGGGAATGAGGGCGAGCATCAGGGAGGCTCCGGAAAACAGCATCAGGTAGCGGATGGTTTTGATGAGCAGGGCCGGCCGCTCATCCCGGCGGGCGTGATCGCAGAGGTACTGCTGAAACGGTGCCGGGCGCGAAAACCAAATCAGGCCGTTCACCAGCAAAATGATGCCAAGCGTGAAATAATAAACCACAAACCAGTTCAGGCTAATCTGATGAATGTAGGACATAACA
>NZ_JAIUMX010000048.1:0-25725 GCF_022565315.1 Cyclonatronum sp.
ATCAGGGAGCAATTACAACACATCGCCAGTAAAGGCATGATGCAGGAAGTTTTAATAGCACACATTCATCCCCTGATGTTAGCAGAACGTTTGCCGGTTTTAGAAGAAAAAATCAACCAAATACTCCATCAGTCTTATGGCCATTTACGGACTTAACAGCGTGGAGCATTACATCATCCACCAAAAAACGGGGTAAATTTATACGCGAATGGTGGTTAGAAAAGCAAGGTGTTAAGAGAGGCCTTAGAGCCTAAGGAAAAGGCAGTCACACAATCATAAATTAGCAGCCCGGGCAAGGTTTCCGCGTCCGTCAGGAAATCCCACCTACCGCACCAACACCATTTTCCGCGTTTCCGTGAAGCTGCCGGCGCTGAGGCGGTAGAGGTAGATGCCGCTTGAGAGGCGGCTGCCGTCGAAGCGGTGCTGATGGGTGCCGGCGTTCCGGAGTTCTCCGCGCACGAGCGTGGCCACGCGCTGCCCCTGCAGGTTAAAGACCTCGAGGCTCACCTCCGCGGCTTCGGGCAGCTGATAGCTGATCACGGTTACCGGGTTGAAGGGGTTGGGGTAGTTCTGATGCAGGGCAAACTGCAGCGGACTTTCCCCCGAAGGCTCCGCGGCAGTCGGCACGGCAAGATTGATGAAGTAATCCTGCCCGTTGTTGTTGTCCCAGCTGCTGTCGTCGTAGCTGATCACAAAGGAAATGTTCTGCACTTCCTGCGCCGGGTTGTTGAAGGGCCCGAACTGAAGCTGCAGGGAGCCGTCCTCAAGCTGTGTGAGCGGGGTTTGCACGGCGGGACCGCTGCCGCCAAAAAGGAAGGTGCCGGCAGGCCAGTAGGCTTCGTTCGGCTGCTGCCAGGTGTTTACGCCCCAGTGCAGGCGGCCTGTTGTGGGCGCATTGGTGATGGTGAGGGTTATGACATCATCAACCGAAGGCTGAGCCGGTTCCACTACGATGGGTCCGTCAGGGTCCGGACCGGGGCCGCCGCCGCCCTGCGTCTGCCCCACCCACACATGCTGAATCAGGGAGCGGCTCAGGTTGCCGTGCACATCGGCGGCTTCCACATAGTAATCGACCATCACCTCTTCAAGCCCGGTGATGGTTGCGCGGAATTCTTCCGCTTTGAAGGCCGGCACCGGATTGGTGATTGACGGGATGAAGGTACCGCTCATTTCAAGGGTCTGCCATTCGCCGCCAGCATAGGTAAGATTGGCAGCCGTTACGGCGGGCTGCTCCGAAACGCGGTAGCGGAGGTACACATAATCGAGGCCGTTCATGTCAAACACGTAGGTCCAGATATCGAAATCGGAGGGCATCACGCCCTGACTGTCCCACTCGATGCCGCCGGGGTTGTAGGGCGTGCGCTGCGGCAGGAAAATGGAGGGCGGCGTGAGGTCAGCGCCTGACTGCGCGACCGGCATCGCTTTCTCGACGGCCTGATTGGCAGCGCGGGAGGGGTGCGAATCCCACATTTCGGTGCCGTCCCAGTACCAGTAGTCGGAGGCCTGCCCGTTCAGGTAGAACTCCCAGGCACGGCGGGTATCGGGGTGTGAGGGATTCACCTGCTCGGCGGTGCGCACGAAGTTTTGGGCGGCGGTCATCACGCCCCAGCTGTTGCGGTCAGGGCTGTAGGGGCCGCTTGCGCCGGGATAGGAACCCGGATCGCCCAGCCATTTTTTGAATTCCGGATCGCCGGCATCGGCCCCGAGCCAGCTGCCGTCCTGCACGTGAATCACATCGTTCGGATCGGGCGGATAGCGGTCGAGGTAGTCCTGAATGGTCGTGACCTTAAAACGGCCGGGATGCTGCTGCAGCCAGTTCACCATGTTCTGAAAGTTGTTGTTGTAGTAGGCCGAGCTGCCCCCGCCGTGATTGTCGCCGTCGTGATGCAGCACCAGCAGGATGGGCCGCTGCGGATCGGTATTGTAGAGCTCGAACTGACTCATCACGTGCTCATACTGCAGGGCGCCGAAACCGCCGCGGCCGTCTTCTTCGCCCAGATAGCGGGAGGCGGGAACAGCCACGATGCGGCTTTCCTGCCCGGTTTCGGGGTCGGTGAAGGAAACGTAGCGCGGCTGATGCGCCCACTGCATGGAAACCGGCGCGGGCGCCCAAAGCCCGTTCAGCTGCTTCCAGTCGCCGGGGTTGGGATTGCGCACGTCGGCGCGGTTCGGGCGCTTCACCCCGGAGCCGTCGCCCAGCGGCGCCCCTTCCGAGGCCCGCTCGAAATGCAGGTTATCCACGATCACCCACTCGAAGCCTTCGTTAACGAGGGCCGGAATCATGCGGGTTGAAAAAGCGGTCTCGGGCGGAAAAATGCCCCGGCTGTATTCGCCGGGGAAATATTCGGCCATAATTTCGCGGTGCCACTGAATCTGCCGCCGGATGTCGTCATAGTCCGTAAGCGCCATCAGCGGATGATGGTAGCCGAAGCCGGTCATATCAATCCGCGGATTCCCCTCGGAGGTCTGCTGGCTGATGACGCCAAGCCACGGACTCCGCCAGTTCTGAAAGCCCCAGCCTGCCGCGCGGGCCGCTTCGAGGTTTTCGATCAGCGAGCCGGAGAAGCTCACCTGCGCGCCGAAATGCGGCATGCCGGCACTGATGCCTTTCTGCACGGCGTTGGCCGGCCAGTTGGTGTAGGGTCCGGTGCGGGAGGTGTGCACTTCCTTGAGCGAAAAACTGTAGGCCCCGCGGGCTTCGGTCTGCACCACGCTTTCGTAGGGCCAGTAAATCGGCTGATGCATGTGCCAGTGAAAGGCAATGTAAATGGGCGGGTTGGACTGAAGGCTTTGATCGGTCTGACGGGCGTCAGCATTCATCCATCCCAAAAGGCTTAGAGCAAAGGCCGCTATGGCAGCGAAAATCAGGTTCTTCATCACAGTCTTTTTGAAGGGTGAAATCAGCTCACAATTTTGTAAGCGCTTACAATTCTCAAGATAAAGAAACTCCCTCACAAATAAAATCTGTCGCAAGCCTGCGCTGATGTCTTCCCCGGTGCGGCAGCTATTTCACATACAGCATGCGGCGAGAGCGGGTTTGTCCGGCAGCCTGCAGCCGGTAGATGTAGGTCCCGGAGCTGAGTCCTAAACGGCCCGGATCAAAGGCCAGCTGATGGATTCCCGCCGTTACCGGCCCGTTCACGAGCGTAGCCAGACGCTGCCCTCCGGTGCTGAATACATCCAGCCTCACGGGCTGACCGTCGTGCGAATCCGGCACCACAAAGCTGATAACGGTGCCGGCATTGAAGGGATTGGGATAGTTCTGATACAGGAAAAATCCGGCGGGAAGCTCTGTCCGGCCCAAAACGGGCTCAGTTTCACTGCTCTGCGGCACCCGCTGCTCGAAGTAATCGAGCTGCTGACCCCGTTCGTTACGTGCGGTTACCAGCCGTGTGTCGGGCAGCAGCAGCAGGTGCCAGAAGTGATGGTCGTCGGTCACTTTTTCCAGCCACCAGCGCTGTGCGAGGTCGTCAGCACGGCGGGTCGAAACGCCCCAGGACCCATCCCCCACATAAACAACCCCGCCGGGATCGACCTGATTATTCCGGATGGGCTTGGTACGCTTGAAGGTATGATCATGGTTTTCGAAGGCCAGCTGAATGCCGTTTTGCTCAAACAGCGGTACCCAGTGCTCGCGAACCTGCTGCGTGTGTGTGCCGTTGAGGGAGCGAAACGACGGCCAGGCCGGCACATGATAGACCGGGAATACGTGGGCGACATCGCGCCGGGCTTCGAGCGTTTCGCGCAGCCACTGCCGCTGCTGCCCGTCGATGCGGGCGGTGTGGTTGGTATCAAGCATGATGAGGCTGAGGTAGTCGCCGGCATCGAGGGTGAACCAGGAACGCTTATCGGGCAGGTCGAAAAAGGTGAAGTAAAGCGGGGCAAGCTCCGGGTCGGTACCGTAGCCGCCCACGACCTCATGATTGCCGATGCCGGGCACGAAGGGTACCATGCGGCCGTCGTCGGTTACCATGTGCTCCATCCAGATACGGAACAGCTCCAGCCAGCGCCCGATACGGGCGGGGTTGCCGTCGGCGTAGGCCCAGTCGCCGCCAATGGCAGCAAGCAGCGGGTTGGTGCGGGCTGCGGCAGCAGTGGTCGGGGTCATGAGCTCGCCGTTATGGAAGAGGTCGCCGCCGCTCACGATGCTGAGCGGGCCTTCGAGCCTTTCCGGGAGGGTCCGGAACCGGAAAACGGGGCTGTTCTCAGCCGACGAAAAGCGGATTTCGTACAGGCTGTCGGGCGAGAGCTGCTGCAGGTGTACTTCCCGGAGGATGCGGTTCGAGCCGGGGATGTCGGAGATCCGGGTGAAGGCATGCTGCCGCCAGCGGCTTGAGCCCGCCGGGCGGTATTCAAAAACCAGCTGCGTTTGCGATCTGCCGATGGCCGCGATATGAATTTCAGTGAGCGGATCACCAATGAAGTAGCTGTACACGGTGATATCCGCATGACCGGCCGACTGCGCCTGCAGGCTTCCGGCAGCGAACGTCCCGAAAAACAAAAACAACAGCGTAAAAAGCACGGAATTACGAAGAAGCAGGCTCATTTTGAATTCAGTTAAACATGGAAAAACTATCAGATTACAGCAGTATCGCTAATTTTGGCTTGTTTTCAAAAAAAGCGCTTACAAACCTTTGCCGGAAGCTTGCAGAATTCCGGCTCAGCAGCTAATATCCCGCATGAATCCAACACCTGTACCTTATATCAACCTGCCTAATGCCCTCTCGCTGAGCCGCCTGCTGGGGGTTCCCTTTCTGTTCTGGCTGCTGGGCACCGGTCAGCTAAATGCCTTTTTGGGGCTATACATTGCTTTGGGCCTCACCGACTTTCTGGACGGCAAGGCCGCCCGCTGGCTCAATCAGGCTACCACCTTCGGTGCGCATCTCGACTCCGCGGCCGATTTTGTATTCTACCTTTCCTCGGCCTGGTTTTTCTACGTGCTGTTTCCGGACTATATCTCGCCCAACCTGGTTTACCTGCAGCTGCTGCTCGGGCTGTTTTTTTCGAGTATTGTGCTTTCGCTGCTCAAATTCCGGCGGGTGCTTTTCCTGCACACCTGGCTGAGCAAACTGGGCGGCGCGGCCATTTTCTTTGCCATGATCACTTCCTTCTTCATGGATACCACCCTGGTTTTCCGCGGCGTTATCCTCATTTATATGCTGGCGTTTACCGAGGTCATCTTCATTTATTTTGTGCACGGCGAAGTGCACCCCGATATCAGAAGTTTCTTCCGGCCGCGTTTTTAGCTGCTCTCAGCCAGCTTTGCCCCCCCTCCGACTGAGCAGCTTTTTCGGTATCTTGCACTGTTCATCAATATTCTCTCAAAAATTCAGCTCATGCATTCAGCCCCTTCCGGGAAATCCGGATTCGATTTTCTTTTTTTCAGGATGATGCCGGCCTTAATGCTGGTTTCCTTTTTTCTTGCCCTGCCTTACACTTTTGCTCAGGAGTACAAGCTGGTCGTCCATAATGTGGAAAACATATTTGATATCGACGGAGTCGCCGTTTACAGCGATTATCAGCCGTTTGATGAGGACGGCAACCCCCTGTACCGGCCCGAACATCTGCTTACCAAAATTCAGAAAACGAGCCGGCTGATGGCCCGCTACAATGAGGGCGCAGGTCCGGATATCATCATGTTTGTGGAAATCGAAAGTGATTTCACCCCTCTGCCGGAATTCGCCCTGCACGACCCGCAGGAGGTGCTTGCCCGTTACGCGCACCTCACCATTGAGCAAATGCTCACCACGCACCTCGACGATGAGATTGCTGACCTGCCGGCAGAAATGCTGCTGCTCAAGGGGATGCACGATCACGGGCTTACCGGCTACGACGTGGCCGTTGCCTACGAGCGCGACGCAAACGGCCGCCCGACGCATGCCGTAAAAAATGTGCTGTTCTCGCGCTTTCCCATCCTGCACGAGCGCACCCGCGCCCTGCCCGGCGAAAGTGCCCGCCCGACTCTCGAAGCCTGGGTTGACGTGCACGGGCACGAGCTCGCGCTGTTTGTGAACCACTGGCGCTCACGGGCTTCAGATGCCGAAATGGAGCTCATCCGCATCCGTAACGCGCAGGTGCTGCGCGACCGGCTCGACGAGCTGCTGGCCGAAAACCCGCAGCTGGACTTCATTCTCGGAGGCGACTTCAACAGTCAGTACCATCAGAGTCACCGCTACCCGTACATGGAAGTTACGGCCGTAAACGATGTACTGCGCTCGGTTGGCGATGAGCGCGGGGTGAAGCGGGGCGAAACCGACGGCGTGTACAACCTCTGGTACGAGCTGCCGCTGTACGAGCGCGGCTCAGATGTTTTCCGCGGCAACTGGGGCACCCTCATGCAGATTATGATCGGGATGGGCATGTACAATTTCGAGGGCGTGCAGTACACCGACAACAGTTTTGCGGTCGGCCGCTGGCCCGGCAAGAATGTGTACGCCAACAGCGGCGCCCCCCGGCGCTGGCATTTCTTTGAAGACGGCGGCGGCTACTCCGATCACCTGCCTATCAGCATGCGCTTTCAGGTTGCAGAGGCGGGTTCAGGGCTGGATTTCATCCCCCTTGAAAATCCCGGCTTTAATGATGATGAAGACAGCTTCGTGATTCCCGTTCAGTACACCATGCCGTATCCGTCGGATGTGCTCATGCCGGATGAATATCTTGGGCAAAACATCCGCACCGCTGCTTTTTTCGATCAGCTTTTTTGGGTTGAAGCCGAAATTAACAACCGCTTTCAGGTGCAGGTAAACGGCGAGCTTTACGACCTCTGGGCACCGGCTTTTAACGTGCGCGAGCGTTTCGCAGCGGATGCCGGCAGCGGCACAGAAATCGGTTTTATTGCGCGTTTGGGCAAATTCCGCGGTAACTGGCAGTTTGTGATTGAAAGTGCGGACTACATCAATCCGCAGTGGCCGTAAAGGCAGGAAAGCCATCCCCCTTTTAAAAAATCGAAAAGCCCGAAGCACTGATTTCAGTACTTCGGGCTTTTTTTATCTCAAAACGTTTGTTTTCTAAGGAATTATAAACCTATTTTGCCTGCTGTTGCAAGCACGATACTTTTCATTCACCCGACATCTATGAAACTGCGAAGTTATGAGGAGTGGGAGTCAGGCTGCCGGGCCTGCCTTCAGAATGTAAGCGAGCTCACCGAAAACATGGATGAAGAAGCCTTCAACTGGAAGCCCTCCCCCGGTAAGTGGTCAGCCGGCGAATGTATTGAGCACCTTAACCTGAGCGCTTCGAAAATGCTGCCCATCATTGAAGCGGCCCTTCAAAAAGGATTAAAGAAAGGCCTAAGCGGCGAGCCGCCCTTCGAAACCGGCTTTATCGGGGCCTGGTTTCTGAAAGGCTCGGGTCCCTCAGGCAAGCCGATACCGGCGCCTGCGGTGTATAAACCGGCCCGCTCCTCATTCAGCAAAACCGAACTGCTGCACACCTTCGAAGCCCTTCAGCAGCAGTATCTGCAGCTGCTTGCATTCAGCCGGACAAACCGCCTCGACCTGAACCGGATTTACGCCCGTTCGGCCTTCAGCCCGCTGCTGCGGTTCAACGCGGCGACCTGGTTTCAGGCTATGCCGGGGCATCAGCAGCGGCACCTTTCACAAATCAGGCGGCTCACGGTGCTGCCAGGGTTTCCGGGCACCGGCGCGGGGTAAAGCCTGTTTGCAGGCTGCGCACACGGTGTAGGCCACCACAATGCCCTCCGGTATCTGATCTACGAGATCAGCAGGCTCGGTCCATACCTCGTTTTCCTTTTCCTTAATTTTCCCGCAAATGCTGCACCGCATGCGGATATCGGTGCCGGTTTGGTGCGAATGATGCCGTATTACGACCTTCTTTTCCAGCGGCTCGACCGAGAGCAGCTCGTTATCGACCCGGAGCACCCTGTCTTCTTCGGGGGAGATGCGCATCGACATCACCCGCTTGAGCTGTGGCGAATCGCAGCGGTAAATCCGCTCAACCGGCTCGTTGCGCAGCTCAGCCAGCTGAAACAGCGTTTCCAGCCACATGCGGGTCGGAGCGCCGGTAATGAAATCCCAGATGGGCCGGCCAATTACCGATCTTGACAGCGCTTTCCGGCCTTCATTTTCTTCCGCAAACGCGTCCCATTCCCCACCCACTGCAATGATCTGCTTGGTTTTACCGACCTTGTAGGTCGTTTTCGATTTCTTAGGGGAGTCTGTCATCCTTTTTTTATTTAACCACAACTTAAGCTGTAAACCCATGAAAGCCAAACGATAAGCTGGACTGATTCATCAGGTAAAACGACGTACGTGACCCTTTCCGGCATTTCATTTCATTTCACGCTCACCAGCTCAAGGCCGATCCTGTTGGCGAACAGCAGCCCTTTTTGGGTGAGGCGCAGCAGGCCGGTTTGGGCAACATCATCCAAAAGGTCCTGTGCGGTGAATTTTGCGGCGGTGCTGAGCTGTGCTTCGGTCAGCCCGCAGCCGTAGCGGCTGAGCAGCTCTTCGCGGCTGACCCCGCTGCGGGTGCGAAGCCCGAGCAGCAGGCGCTCTTCGCCGAGGGCCGCGAGATCGTAGCTGTCGGTTTGGATGCGGTGAAACGCAATGCCGGGGTCGGCATCCATGTAGGTTCTCAGGCGGGGCGCATTTTGGGTGCGCTCCGCCCCCTGCCCCCCGGGCTGCCACCAGAAGCCGTGCGCGCCGGGTCCGAAGCCGAGATAGTTTTCATGCCGCCAGTAGGCGCCGTTGTGCCGCGATTCATGCCCCGGCCGGGCGTAGTTGCTCACCTCGTAGCGCGCAATGCCGGCAGCGCCGAGGGTATCGGTAACCAGCTGCATCTGTTCGGCGACCTCTTCGTCGTCAGGTGGCTGCACCAGCTGCTTCTTCACCATGCGGTAGAGTTTGGTGTTTTCTTCCACGGTGAGGCTGTAGGCCGACACATGCGGCGGCTGAAACTGAAGCAGGGTTTCGAGATCGGCCCGGAGTTCATCCAGGGTCTGACCGGGATTGCCGTAAATGAGGTCGGCGGTCCAGCTTGGCAGGCCGGCACCGGCGAGGGCTTCGAGTGCGCGCAGGGCTTCGCCGCGTGTGTGCGCCCGGTTCATGAACCGGAGCCGGGCTTCATCGAAGGTCTGCACGCCCATGCTCACCCGGGTGATGCCCGCCTGCCGCAGTTCCGCAAGCCGCCCGGGGTGCACATCGTCGGGGTTCATCTCAAGGGTGATTTCGGCCCCGGGTTCGAGCGTCCAGCCCTGACGGATGCGCGCGATGATTTCGGCAATTTCCGGAGTCGTGAGCCGCGAGGGCGTGCCGCCGCCGAAGTAGAGGGTCTTTACCGGCTCTGCGGTGGTTTCGGGAAATTGCGCCTGCGTGTGCGCGATTTCCCGCAGCAGCTGCGGCACAAAACCGGCCCTGTGCTTCAGGGAGGTTTCGAAGTAAAAATCGCAGTAGGTGCAGGCCTGCCTGCAAAACGGAATGTGGATATAAATGCCCGACATGCTGCCGAATCTTTGTTTTTTTTGAGTTTTTGCCGGGGGATGGGTTTCGTGCCCCGCCCTACATCCTGGCCTTGAACGCCATGATCCGTCCGTAAGCCTGCTCGATGCGTGCCCGGGGGATGCGGCCTTCTTCCACGGCAGCGCTGAGGATGGCGATGGCTTTTCGGGTGATTTCCGGGTCGTACACCGAGTTGTTGGCAAATACCAGCACGTCTATGCCCGCAAGTACGGCCAGCTCGAGCGCCTGCTCCAGCCCGTAAAAATCGGTGATAGCGCCCATCTGCATGTCGTCGGAAAACAGCAGCCCTGTGAAGCCGAGCTCGTCGCGCAGCAGGCCGGTCATGATTTCCGGTACCAGGGTCGCCGGGTGTTCGGGATGCCAGTCGGCATTGAAGATGTGCGCGCTCATCACCAGCCGCGCACTGCCGTCGGCGAAGAGGTCGCGGTAGGGCTCCAGCTCGGCTTCGGTCCAGGTTTCGGTGACATCCGCCATGCCGTAGTGCGAGTCGTTCCAGGCGCTGCCGTGCCCGGGGAAGTGCTTCACCGTGCCCCAGACGCCCTCCTCCCGGAAGCCTTCAAGGGTGAGGCGGGCGTGATGCGTTACGCGGCCGGCATCCCCCGAGAAGCTGCGGCCGAGCTGACCGATTACCGGGTTCTGCGGATTCACGTTCACATCCACAACGGGTGAAAAGTTGATGCTGATGCCGGCCTCGGCAAGCATGCGGCCGGTCTGCCGGGCATAGTGCAGGGTTGAATCCGCGCGGTTGATGCGGCCCAGATGCTCGTGCGAGGGCGTTTCGGGGAAGCCGAAGCGCGGCTTGAGGCGGTTCACGCGGCCGCCTTCCTGATCGATGGCCACCAGCAGCGGGGTTTCGGCGTGGCGCTGCAGCTGCCGCACAAGTCGCGCAAGCTGCTGCGGGGAGCGCACATTGCGCTCGGCACGCCGGTTAGGCACATCGTAATCGAACAGGATGATGCCGCCCAGGTTCCGGTCGCGGATGTCCTGCACAACCCAGTGCGCTTCATCGGCTTCGAAGCCCCGGAAACCGACCATCATCATCTGCCCGATCATGGCTTCAAGGCCGGGCCCGGATTCTTCGGAGCGGTTTTCAGCCCCGGAATCCTGCGCCCAGGCCACGGGACCCGTCATCATAAAAAGAAAAAAAACAAAAGCGGTAGCGGCGAAGCGTGCGGACATGGGGGCTCTCAGGATGATAAATTCGGAAACAGGAAAAAATTCAGGCTCAGTTTGGCAGTTCGGTTGCCGAGGCCACCAGTTCGCGGGCGCTGCTGAGCACAGCTTCGGTGAGGTCGGCGCCGCTCATGAGGCGGGCCACTTCCCGGACGTGATCTTCCGGGCTGAGCCGGTCGATGCGGGTAACGGTACGCTCGTTAGTTTCGGTCTTGCGCACCACAAAGTGCGTGTGCGCCATACAGGCAATCTGCGGCAGGTGGGTGATGCTCAGAATCTGCACGGTTGAGGCCAGCTCGCGCATGGTGCGCCCGACCTGCTGCGCAATGGGCCCGCTGATGCCGGTATCAATTTCGTCGAAAATCATCACGGGCAGGCGCTGCTCGCGGGCCAGGATGGATTTCAGAGCCAGCATGATGCGGCTCATCTCCCCGCCTGAAGCGGTGCGCGACAGCGGCTTGGGTTCCTCGCCTTTGTTGGTGGAAATGTAGAAACTGAGGTCGTCGGCGCCATCGTCGGTACAGGCGATACGGCGGCCGTCGATTTCGATCCAGCCGTCGGCCTGCTCGCGCCAGCGCACGACAACTGCAAAGCGCGCATGCCGGAAGCCCAGCCGCATCAGCTCTTTTTCAATATCGCGGGAGAGGCGTTCGCCTTCCTGCAGCCGGGCTTCGTGCAGCGCAACCGCCTGCGCTTTGAGCAGGCCGGCGGCTTTCTGAATCTGTGCATCCAGCTTTTCCAGCTCGGCTTCGTAATTATCGGCCAGGCTCAGGGTCTGCTCCACTTCCTGCATGTAGGCCAGCAGCTCCTCGGGGCCCTTCCCGTACTTTTTCTCGATCCGGCGGAGCTCCGCCTGCCGCTGCCGCAGGGTTTCGAGCTGTATGGGGTTAAACTCGATGTTGGTTTGGTACTGCTCGGTGAAGCGCAGCAGCTCCTCCACGCTGATGCGGGCAGTTTCCAGCTCCTGCACGTAGTTTTCAAACTCCGGCTCAATCTGCGCCATGTGGCTGAGGGCCTGTTCCATCAGCCCGAGAAGATCGAGCGCATTGTATTCGCCGTCGCGGCCGGCTACGAGTATTTTGGCAGCGGTTTCGTTGAGCTCCTCGCTGCTGTCGAGCAGGCGGATGTCGCGCTCAAGCTGCTCGGTTTCGTCGGCTTTAAGGTCGGCTGCCCGAAGCTCACGCAGCTGAAAGCGGTAGAGCTCCTGCTTTTCGCGCAGTTCGCGCTCCCGTTTTTGCAGGGCGGCTTTCTGCCGGCGCAGCCCGCTGAGCTGTTCAAAGCTTTGGATGTAGGCCGCGAGTGCCGGCTGCACGCTCGGTCGGCCGTCGATCACTTCCCGGTGATGCTCCTCGCGCAGCAGCAGCTGATGGTCGTGCTGCCCGTGCAGGTCAACCAAAAGGCCGCCTACCTGCTTGAGCACGCTCAGCTGTACGGGGGTGTCGTTGATGAACGCCCGGCTGCCGGAAGGCCGCACTTCCCGCCGGATGATGGTTTCCGGGGCAGGCTCAACACCGTGCTCCTGCAGCAGGGCCGCGAGTTTGTCGTCTTTGCCTGTTTTCAGAATCACCTCGGCGATCGCTTTGTTCGCACCCTGACGGATGCTTTCGAGCTGTGCCCGCTCGCCGAGCAGAATATTAAGCGCCCCGATGATGATGGATTTTCCCGCCCCCGTTTCCCCGGTTATGATGTTCAGGCCGGGTTCGAAGGTTGTCTCGAGTTCATCAATCAGGGCGAAGTCCTTTATATATAATGATGTAATCACAACAGAAGACAGGCTTTCGGTTTTTGGAAAATTGGGAAGCGGGATTGCCGGCAAACGAAGCAATCGGGGGCAGTTTTTGCCGGAAATGCTGCTTAATACGGGTTTAAAGGTACGCAATCAAATGCTTTTATTCAGCAGCCGTTCGGGTCTTATTGGGCTTAATAATGAGTTTACAAACTGTTATCTTACGCGGTTCAGTTCAGACCTGCACCGCGGCGGATTATGAGCCGCAAAACCAGCACAAAACTTTATTTTTTAGCCTGTTTTATGGATTTACCCTCTATCGACGAGAAAAAAATCGGAAAATCATCATTTGAGCTTACTGAGCACGAAATCAGCAGCAAACCCATCCCCAATGAGCTTCCCGTACTGCCGCTGCGCGATACCATTGTTTACCCCGGCACCATGTTTCCGATTTTGGTGGGCCGGGATTCTTCCCTGAAAGCCATTGATGCCGGCATAGACAACGGCAAGTTTGTGTTGTTGCTGGGGCAGAAAGATGCCCAAAACGACAACCCAACTGCCGCTGACCTCTACGAAGATGGCTGTATTGCCTCGATCACACAGGTGCTGCGGCTGCCTAACTCTCTTGTAAAAGTGCTGGTAAACGGCATCCTTCCAGCCAAAGTGCTCAGCATATCGGATACCAACGGCTATCTGACCGCAACAACGGACTTCAAACTGCGCTCAAGCCGCTTCCGTAAAACCGAGCGCCTTGTATCGCTGGTGCGCAAAACCCGTGAGAAATTCGAGCGTTTTGTGATCATGAATCAGGATGTACCCGAAGAAGTACTCACAAGTTTTGATGAGGGTGATGAGCACCTCGAACAAAATCTGTACCTGATGGCTTCACACCTCGATATGTCGATAGAGGAGCGTCAGAAATTTCTTGAACTTGAAACCCTCGAACAGCTCTACAAGCTGCTGCTTGCAAAAGTGACCCGCGAGCTGCAGGTGCTGGTGGTGAGCACCGAAATCAATGAGAAGGTGCAGGAGGAAATTCAGGAAACACAGCGCCGCTTTTTTATTCAGGAGCAGATCCGCGCGCTTCAGGATGAGCTGGATGAAGGCGAATTTGCCGATCCTGAGCTCATGAAAATCAAAGAGCAGATTGATGCGGCCAAAATGCCGGAAGAGCCGCTCGCCAAGGCGATGGAAGAACTCGAGCGCCTGAAAAAGACCCCGCAGATGTCGCCTGAGTACGGCGTGGGCCGCAACTATCTCGACTGGATGACGACCCTGCCCTGGAGCGTTACTTCCAAAGACAACCTCGATATAAACGGGGTGCAGCAGGTGCTGGATAAGGAGCACTTTGGTCTGGAAAAACCCAAGGACCGCATTCTGGAGCACATCGCCGTGCTCAACCTGGTGGAAAACCTGAAGGGGCAGATTTTATGCTTTGTGGGCCCTCCGGGCGTGGGCAAAACCTCGATGGCGAAATCCATCGCGCGGGCGCTGAACCGGAAAACCGTGCGCATAAGCCTGGGCGGGGTGAGCGATGAGGCGGAGATCCGCGGACACCGCCGCACCTACATTGGCTCCATGCCCGGCCGCATCATTCAGGGCATGCGCAAGGCCGGCACCATCAACCCCGTGATGATTCTGGATGAAATCGATAAAGTCGGCCATGACTTCCGCGGCGATCCGTCGTCGGCCATTCTTGAGGTGCTCGACCCCGAGCAGAACAACACCTTCAACGACCACTACCTCGATGTGGATTATGACCTCTCGAAGGTGATGTTCATCGCTACGGCCAACGTAGCTTCGTCCATTCAGCCGGCGCTGCTCGACCGCATGGAGATCATCAACCTGCCGGGCTACCTCGAGCACGAAAAGCTGGAAATTGCAAAGCGGCACCTCATCCCCAAAATGCTGAAATCGCACGGGCTGAAGGCATCACAAATTAAGTTCCGCAAAGACGGCATCCTGCACATTATCCGCAACTACACCTCAGAAGCCGGGGTGCGTACGCTGGAGCAGCAGATCGCCGCCGTTTGCCGCAAAATTGCTCGCAAATACGTAGTCGCACGGGCCAAAGGCGAAGACGACCCCGTCTTTAAAGTAAATGAAAGCCTGGTAAGCGAACTGCTGGGCGTGCCCAAATACCGCGACCGTGCGCCCGACCGCACCGACCGCGCCGGCACCGTAAACGGCCTGGCCTGGACCAGCACCGGCGGTGCCATCCTGCAGATCGACGTAGCCGTGATGGAAGGCAAGGCCAACTTCCGGCTTACGGGTCAGCTGGGTGATGTAATGAAGGAATCGGCGCAGGCCGCCCTCACCTACATCCGCTCGCATGCCTCGAAATACGGCATTGCGGCCGATTTCTTTGACAAGCACGAACTCCACATCCACATTCCCGAAGGCGCCATCCCCAAAGACGGCCCGAGTGCGGGTATGGCGATGGTGCTGGCGATGCTCTCGCTGCTCACGGGCAAACGGGTGCGGCACGATGTGGGCATGACCGGCGAAATAACCCTGCGCGGCGACGTGCTGGCCATCGGCGGCCTCAACGAGAAGCTGCTGGCGGCACAGCGCAATAAGCTCAGCAAGGTGCTCATCCCCAAAGACAACGAGCCTGACCTGGCGGAAATCCCCGCTAAGGTAAAAGAAGGACTCGAGATTGTGAGTGTGAGCACTGTAACAGAGGCCATACCGCACAGTTTTCGCGATCCGCTGCCTGAAACCGTCAAGTCCTGAGGCTGTGTTGAAAGCAGGCTGGTTTTGCCGGCCTGTGAGCACATCCTTCACCCTAAAAAAAGCATCATGAGCGAAAACGGCTACGAAAAAGAAACCCGGCACCTTCGGTTTGAAGTAGCGCCGGGGCAGACAACGCCCGTGCGTATCGACCGCTACCTGGCCGATATGGTGCAAAATGCGACCCGCAGCAAAGTTCAGCAGGCCATTTCGGAAGGTCGGGTGCTGGTAAACGGCAAGCCAACCAAGGCTTCCTATCTGGTGCAGCCCGACGACCTCATCGAGGCGGAAATTCTGAAGCACAAGGTGCCCGAGCTGGCTCCGGAGCCCATCCCGATTGATATCATTTTTGAGGACGACGACTTCCTCATCATCAACAAACCGTCTCATATGGTTGTGCATCCGGCCTTCGGCAACTGGACCGGCACCCTGGTGAACGCGCTGCTGCACCATACGGGGCAGCTTTCGGGGGCAAACGATCCGGCGGTGCGGCCCGGGATAGTGCACCGCATCGACAAGGGCACGAGCGGCCTGCTTGTGGTGGCCAAACACGATACGGCGCATCAGCTGCTGGCCAAACAGTTCGCCAAACACACCATCGAACGCAGCTATCAGGCCATCGTTTGGGGTCAGCCGCCCGATGAGGGCACCTTCGATTCGCTCATGGGCCGGCACCCGCGCGACCGCAAGCTCATGGCCGTACTCACCGACGGGCGCGGCAAACAGGCGATTACGCACTTCAAAGTACTGGAGCGTTTCGATCATCTCAGCCTCATCGAAGCCCGGCTCGAAACCGGGCGCACGCATCAAATCCGCGTGCACCTCGCTGATGCCGGCTTCCCCCTGCTTGCCGACGCAGTGTACGGGGGCGCGGCGGTGCGCTACGGCTCCAATACCGGCTTCCGGAAGGATCTGTTTCTGAAGCTCTTCAAAGAGCTGGGCCGGCAGTGCCTGCATGCCAAAACCCTGGGCTTTCTGCACCCCTCAACCGGCGAGCCTGTTCATTTTGAATCGCCCCTGCCGGCAGATTTCGAACACGCCCTCGAACAGCTGCGCACGTACTGCAGCTAAGCTTTTTATTTTCTTTTCGGGTGATGTGCCCCCTGCACGAAACCCGGTTCCTGTAATTGACACCCTCCAAAAAAGACTTCGCAAGCACATGAAAAAAAAGAACATCGACATCTCCATTGAGCTCGACGACAAAAACGTACCCGAAAAAATAACCTGGAATGCCGGGGATGCCGGCCTCGACAAGCCGGCCGACTGCCGGGCCATGCTGCTCTCCCTGTGGGACAACGACCACAAACAGACGCTCAAACTCGACCTCTGGACCAAAGAAATGACCGTAGATGAGATGAAGCTCTTCTTCTATGAAACGCTGGTAACAATGGCCGACACCTTCGAAAGTTCTACCAAAGACGACCGCATGAGCGGCGATATGCGCGACTTTTGCGAGTATTTCGCCGAAAAGATGGAGATCAAAAAATGAGAGGTGCGCACGGTACTCAATTCAGAACTCAGACATTAAAACAAGAAACTGATTAAGCATAAGTTGCCTGAAGCGCAGCCCTGAGCTTCAGTAATACTGCTGCTGCCTTACAACACTATTTGAGTGACGGCTTTTTTTGAGCCCCAACTACCCGGAAACAGCGGTGAATTATCTTAGCTACGTTTTAATCGATACGAAAACGCAAACAGCCGCACGCAAACAAGAATCAGCAAACACCCTGCAGCCCGAACGTGTACTGCTTAATTTAATTAAGTATTTAAGGTAAATTCACAAAAATAAGGCGAAGGTAGCCCTCAAAGCTCCTTAATTTCTTTAATTCCTGCTGATTTTCGAATTTTGAAAAACCTATATCACTATGAGATTTTTAATAATTCTGAATTTACTCTTTTAAATTTTGCCCCGTCAGAAAAAACAAATACACAAGTTTATAATTATCAAAGTTTTATAGAATTAAAAAGTTACCAAATCATTGTTTGTAATTTAAAGGATCAGTGAATTATATTCGATTGCTCATTATGGGCAAGGACTATTTCAACTAACTCAATACCTATCTGTCATGAAACAATTCTACAATTTTGGCAAAGGTCTGCTTGCCGCAGGTCTTTTGCTGCTTGGTGCCACCGGCACTGCCAATGCTCAGGTTTTCCCGCTTGAAGCTCAAAATCAATTCCCCGGTGTTCAGCCTGCTGAGCGTGCTCCCGGCCTGATGAACGCAGAAATTTTGTTCCAGCAAAACCGCGCCGATACAGGCGGTATCGTATCCGGAACTTTTGAAGGTCTTGGTACCGCTACCTTCAGCGCTGACGATTTCGAACTCAGCACACCTGCTACGCTCACCTCTATTTCTGTACTTGGTTTCCAAAACAATGCCACCTACCTCGATGGTATTCTTCTGGGGGTACAGTTTTACATTTTTGCCAATGGCGGCGGTTCACCTGCTGGTCAGCCATACGAGGGTGATGCACTCTACTCGATCGAACTCGACCTTGACGATCCAAGACTTGAAGTGGTTCAGGAAGCAAACCTGTACACTTTTATCGTTGACGTTTCAGAAGAAAACTGGTTCCTTCCTGCCGAGCGGTACTGGCTTTCTGTAGCTCCGGTTCAGGACCTTGCGGCTCTCACAGGTGCAGACCGCTGGAACTGGGCACAGGCTGAGCAGAATTTCGGAGAGCCGGTTCTGATTGATCCCGACAATAACTTTGGGGGCAACTTTTTCACCTGGACTCCTCTTTCTGCACTTGGCGTAAACTGGGACCCATCTGGTCTGGTAATGACCATCGAAGGTATCCCCGGTGAAGCTTCTGTTGAGCTTGGCGCATTCAGCCTGCTTTCTCCGCCAAACGGCGTTGAAGTTGACCTCACTTTCGAAGGCGAAACAGCCATCGCTATTGAGTGGGAAGCTTCTGAAAATGCTACCGATTACGCCTGGGTTGCTCACCTTTCCGGTAACAGCCTCGAAGATCCCCTCCTCAACGTACCAACCGGCGCTGCAACCGAGCTCGTACTTACCGATGGTGCTATCTACGACATCCTTCAGAGCCTTGGTGTTGAGCCCGGCCAAACCGTTACCATCGACTGGAGCGTAGTTGCTTCTGCCGGCGACGAAGCCCGCTTCGCGGATGAAGTATGGAGCGTAACCTTCACCCTCGTTCCGCCAACCAGCATTGGTACCGGCGAAACCGTTCAGGGCTTTGAGCTTTCTCAGAACTACCCGAACCCGTTCAACCCAACTACCAACATCAGCTTCACCCTGCCACAGGCTTCTGATGTTAGCCTTGAAGTATTCAACATGCAGGGTCAGCGCGTAGCTACCCTTGCTAACGGAAGCTTCTCTGCCGGTTCACACATTGTTACTTTCGATGCTGCAAACCTTTCAAGCGGTATCTACCTGTACCGCATGACAGCAGGTGCCTTCACACAGACCAACAAAATGATGCTCGTGAAGTAAGGTTCAGCCTCTCAGCAATATCCGAAAAGCCCGGAGCTCTACAGCTTCGGGCTTTTTTTATTTAAACCTTTCCTTTACGTTTGATTTAGTCTTGTTATTTTCAATTCCCATCTATAGGAACAACACAGTCTGATTTTGCTGCTACTAATCCTTCTACTTCTGATCGGCCTCTTTGGAGGCATCCTTGCCGGCATGCTTGGTGTAGGCGGCGGGCTCATTTTTACCCCTGTGCTCATTTTTATTTTCGCTGAATCTTTTGAAGATCCGCTGCCCTGGATTATCGGTACCTCCCTGCTGTGTACCTTTGCCGCCTCTCTGAGCAGCGTGCGCAAGCACATCCGCATGAACAATTTCTTCCGGCGGGACAGCCTTTGGGTAGGCTCCTGCAGCCTCGCCGGCACCTTGCTGGGCGTTTCTGTTGTTCGCAGCGAGTGGTACAGCCAAACGGAGTTCTCGGTCGTATTCAGCGGCCTGCTGCTTTTTGCTGCCTGGAAATTCATCTTCAAAGCTAAAGAGAAAGCTGTTGCCGGAAGTGACCACAACTCCGGGCTGATGACGGACGGAAAACTTGGCCCAAGGCAGGCCCTGCTTACCGGCACGGCAGGCGGTACGGTTGCAACGCTTGCCGGAGTAGGCGGCGGCGTAGTGATGGTGCCCATCATGACCATGGTTCTGAAACTTCCTTACCTGAAAGCTATCAGCATTTCTTCGGCAGCGATTGTATTTATTTCCTTTTTTGGCTGGGGTCAGTTTGCGATTCAGAGTCCGGCTGAGGCAGGCATCACCCCATTTACTCTGGGTTTTGTAGATTTCGGCACAGCTCTTCCTCTGATAGCCGGCGCCCTAATCGGTGCAAATTACGGAGTTTACGCCACGAGCCGCATCCCAAAAAGATACATGGAGCTTACATTTGGCCTGCTTGCGCTTTTTGTTGCAGCACAACTGCTTTGGCGGGTTTTTGCATGAACAATCTGCCAATGTTACCGCAGTGTTAAATCCTGATATGCAAACAACCGCCCTTCGATTATGTGCCTTTCCTTCAACTTTTTTTGATATTTTTGGTCACTTCATAATTACCTTTCTGAATTCCTAACTTCCAGACTCAGGTATCGTGCTAACGGCAAAAAATCTGTTTTCACCGATGATTAAATTGCCACACACAGCCAACCCACTATGACCTATACTTTTTTTGACTTTCTGCAACTGGTTGGTGCCCTTGGCATCTTTATTTTTGGGATGAAAATTTTCAGCGACGGCCTGCAGAAAGTTGCCGGAAGCAAGCTCAGATCCATCCTTAAAGGCATGACCCGAAACCGATTTACGGGCGTGCTCACCGGTTTCGGTACCACAACCATTACGCAGTCGTCCACAACAACTACCGTAATGGTCGTCAGCTTTGTGAATGCCGGGCTGCTCACCTTTGTGGAATCAACGGGTGTAATTATGGGGGCGAATATCGGCACAACGGTAACCGCCTGGATGGTCGCGATATTCGGCTTCAAGTTTCAGATAACGCCGATTGCCGTTATGATGATCGGTTTATTCTTCCCGTTTCTGTTTGTGAGCAACCTGAAACTGCGCAACATAGCAGAAGCCATGATCGGCTTTGGTATCCTGTTTATCGGCCTCGACTTCATTAAAGACGCCGTACCTGATATCGATCAAAACCCGGAAATCTTTGCTTTTCTCGACAGCTTCACCGATTACGGCTATCTTTCCTTATTGCTTTTTGTCGGCGTGGGTACCATACTTACCCTGCTCACGCAGTCTTCTTCAGCCGCAACTGCCATTACCCTTGTAATGTTGTTTCAGGGCTGGATTTCCTTCCCGATTGCAGCAGCCATGATTCTGGGTGAAAATATCGGTACCACTGTTACGGCCAACATTGCCGCACTGATCGGCAACGTGCACGCAAAACGGGCCGCCCGCTTCCATTTTTTCTTCAATTTTGCAGGGGTAATATGGATGCTTATTGTTATTTACCCCTTCCTCAACGGCATTGACTGGATCATGCAGCAGTTCAGCCCGGGTTCTTTGTCTGTTTTCTCTGACGACCCCGCCGCACGCCCGAACGCTACGCTCGCGCTTTCGCTGTTCCATACCACCTTCAATGTGCTGAACGTGATTTTCCTGTTCGCCTTTGTGCCGCACATGGTGCGTTTTGTGGAGCGCATTCAGCCTGATAAAGGAAGCGCCGACGACCGCTTTGAGCTGAAATATATCAACATCGGGCTGATGTCATCAGCCGAGCTTTCCATCGAGCAGGCACGCAAGGAAATCAGTCTGTTTGCGAAAATGGTCGAAAAAATGCACTACGGCTTCCTCGGGCTGGTGTACAAAAAACCTGAGAAGCAGCGTAAGTTCCTTAAAAAGCTTGAAAAACGTGAAGAAATAACCGATCAGCTGGAAGTCGAGATTGCTGAATATCTGGTTCAGATTTCTGAAAACACCAATGTTTCATCAGATTCTATCCGCAAAATCCGCAACATGCAGAGCATGATAAATGACCTTGAGCGGATTGGCGACCTCTACTTCCAGATGTCTAAGACCTACGAGCGTACGCTTGATGATGAACAGGAAAAGGTACCTGATGAAGCCCTCGAAGAACTTCGGGAAATGCTTTCCGCTGTACACGATGCCATCATCATCATGAAAGACAACATCCTTTCGCGTACTGCCGAGGTTGACCTGCAGGCCGCCATCGACATGGAGCGCAAAATTGATGAAATCCGGGACCGGCTGCGGGAACGCCACTACGCTCGGCTCGAAGACGGTGTTTACCGGGTGCGTTCCGGTATCGTTTACCTCGACTTGCTGAACCGCCTTGAAAAAATCGGCGATCACATCATGAACGTCAGTGAAGCAGCTGCCGGCAAAAAGTTTCTGGTTTCAAAAATTGAAGGAACCCTTCCGCCGGTACGCAAGGAAGCCAAATCCAGGAATCAGTAAAGATCAGGGCAAGGCGCGCATCCCCCTGCAAATAGTAAAAAGCCGTACTTCAGATCATCTCCGAAGTACGGCTTTTTTAGTTCAAAATTAACAAAGCACCTTACAACTGTCGCAGTTTACGAAGCTGCCACCAGGCAAACAAAGCGCTTGTTCCGTAAAAAATGAGGAAGGCGGCTATCATCACATTCACAAGAGCAGGGGTACCCATGATAAGCAAAGCAAAGATGAAGGTCACGACTCCGAAAAAGGAAAGTCCGCCCGAAAGGATGGCGCCAAAAGCCATAATGATGAGAAAGAAGGCGAAAGCGTAGGGGATGAAATTTTCGAACTGAAAAATAAACAGGCCGGCTATAAGCGACACAACGCCCATGAAAGCGCCTGACCGGTAGAAAAACTGCATGATGCCGTTTGAGATAAGCCATGCCGCGATAATAATGTGCAGCATTTCCGGAAAGATCATGCTGAACACCCCGGTAGCAAGCGCCACAAGGCCGTTTGTAAATTTTCTGCCGGGCTGCGCTTCCCCGAACTGCATGTTAAACTGTTGCATAAAAAGCTGCGGTTAAATTGGATACCAAAAGTTCTGTTTCTGAAATATGCGAAAATCAGAGCATAAATCCTGCCAAACGAAGTTCGTGACATCAAAGTTATAAATCCTTGTAAGCTGCTTCGTGAAGCAGTCCGAATCTGCTTATATTTAGCGGAAAATCGCTTCCAAACATCCTTAACTTTATTTCCATGAGTATAGACACCCTTACCCCGCCCGCAGGCTTAGGCTTTGAGCTTTCAGAAGATCACAACATGATTCGTGAAAGCATTCGCGATTTCGTAGAGAAACGTGTTGCACCAACTGTGATGGAGCGGGATGAGAACTGCGAATTTCCGCATGACATTGTGAGTGAACTGGCCGAGATGAGTATGCTCGGTATCTATCATGAAGAAAAGTACGGCGGCGCAGGTTTCGACACCATGAGCTTCGCCATCGTGCTTGAAGAAATTGCCCGCTGGGATGCCTCCCTTGCGCTCACAGTTGCATCGCACACCTCCCTTTGCTCGGCGCACATCGCCCTGGCCGGCAATGAGGCACAGAAAATGAAGTACCTCACGCAGCTCACAAGCGGAAAAGCCCTCGGTGCCTGGGCCCTCACCGAGCCCGGTTCCGGAAGCGATGCCTCCAATATGAAAACAACCGCCGTACGCGACGGCGACAACTGGATTCTGAACGGCGCCAAAATCTTTATCACACAAGGTTCTGTAGGCAGCATCTACGTGGTGCTGGCTGTAACCGACCGCGACAAAGGCGCAAAAGGCGTTACGGCCTTCATCCTCGAAAAAGGCATGAAGGGCTTCAGCTACGGCCCCAAACTTAAGAAGCTGGGCATGAACTCCTCCGACACTTGCGAAATTTATATGGAAGATGTGGTGGTACCGGCTGAGAATCAGCTGGGCGGGCTGGGGCAGGGCTTCATTGATACCATGAAGATTCTGGACGGCGGCCGCATCGGCATCGGCTCCATTGCCGTTGGTGTGGCCCGCGGTGCTTTCGAAGAGTCGAAGAACTACGCGCAGGAGCGCTCTCAGTTTGGCAGGCCGATTGGTCAGAATCAGGCCATTCAGTGGAAAATCGTGGATATGGGCGTCAGTATCGATGCCGCTCGCCTGCTCGTTCAGCGGGCAGCCTGGCTGAAAGATAACAGCCGGCCCTACACCAAGGAAGCCTCTATGGCCAAGCTGTTCGCTTCAGAAATGTGCACCAAAGCCTGCCTCGACGCCATTCAGATACACGGCGGTTACGGCTACACCAAGGAGTACCACGTTGAGCGCTTCCTGCGCGATGCCAAGCTGCTCGAAATCGGTGAGGGCACGAGCGAGGTACAGCGCATGGTGCTTGCACGGCAGTTCATGAAATAAACCCTTACTGCCTGAAACGCTTTAAACCTTAGCAAAGGCTGATAACCTCAATTATCAGCCTTTGTTTTTTTACTTCTTACTGCGTTTCGGCAGGATTTTTAGTAATTTGAAGTTTAACCTCAGATTTTCTGAGCCCCCATATTCTCCCTGTTTTCAAAGCTTTGGGGGAAAACGCACTACACCGAATTTCTACTTTTATGGCAAAAAACAGCTTTAATACCGACGACGCCTGCCTGTTCGAATCCATGCTGGGTGAAGACGACCGCATGATCATGGAAACCGCGCGCGACTACGCCCAAAGCCGGCTCGAACCCCGCGCCTGCGAGGCCAATCAGGATGAGATTTTCGACATGAACATCCCCAAAGAAATGGGCGAGCTGAACCTGCTCGGGGTCGTTGTACCCGAAGAGTACGGCGGCATCGGCGCGAGCTACACCGCCTACGGCCTCATCGCCCGCGAGATTGAACGGGTCGATTCTGCCTACCGCTCCTTCCTTTCGGTGCAGTCATCGCTGGTGATGCACCCCATCAACGTGTTTGGTACTGAAGAGCAGAAGCGCAAGTACCTGCCCAAACTGGCCACCGCTGAGCTCATCGGCTGCTTCGGCCTTACGGAGCCCGATCACGGCTCCGACCCCGGCTCCATGGTTACTACGGCCACCAAAACCAACGGCGGCTGGGTACTCAACGGCGCCAAGATGTGGATCACGAACTCCCCGATCGCCGATATCGCTATCGTGTGGGCCAAGGCCAAAAATGCCGGCTCCGACGACGGCAAAATTATGGGCTTCATCGTGGAGCGCGACAGCGACGGCTACTCGGCACCTACTACCCACAACAAGATGTCGCTGCGCGCTTCCTTCACCGGCGAGCTTATTTTTGATGATGTGTTCGTGCCCGATGCCAACGTTTTCCCGACCGTCCGCGGTCTGAAAGGTCCGTTTACCTGCCTCAACAGCGCGCGCTACGGCATCGTGTGGGGCTCGCTGGGCGCCGCTGAAAACTGTTATCACCGGGCGCGTCAGTATGTGATGGAGCGCAAGCAGTTCGGCTACCCGCTGGCCGCGAATCAGCTGATTCAAACCAAGCTGGCCAACATGCTCACCGACATCACCCAGATGCAGCTGCTTTCATGGCGCCTCGGCAACCTGAAAGACCAGGGGCAGGATCACCCTTCGATGACCTCGCTGGCCAAGCGCAACAACTGCGGCCGCGCCCTCGATATCGCCCGCGTGGCCCGCGACATGCTGGGCGGCAACGGCATCACCGGGGAATACCGCGTAATTCATCACGTTGTGAACCTCGAGTCGGTGAACACCTACGAAGGCACCTACGACATTCACGGGCTGATTCTGGGCCGCGATATTACCGGCATTCAGGCCTTCACCCCGCGCGGCAACGACCTGCCGGCGGCAAAACCGGAACCGGTGGCCCAAACCCTCGAAGCCACCGAGGTTTAGGTCAAACAGTACTCTGTTTCACAAAAAACCGCTTTTCTTAAAGGCCGGACTGTTATCAGTCCGGCCTTTTCTGTATCATTAGGTTATCGGGGGAAGGCATCCTGCCCTGAGCCCGCATTCTGTTTGATTCGACTGTTTTTTTAATGCCTCCCGAGCGGGTATATCACTATCAATTATTTCTGTCATTTCTGAAGCGGGTATGTTCAAACAAACCTGGCCAAACACCCGTCTTCAGATCATTACAAATATGAAACTATGTCTTTGTTCGACACGCCTGACTATCAATGGGTGAAGGGCTTCATGCTTGAACTTGAGCAAAAAGCTGACCCTTCCTACAAAAAAGCCATGGCCGATAAATTCAGACTTGACATGTCTGATGCTCTTGGCATTCCGGCCCCTGAAATCCGTGCTATTGCAAAACAACATCAACCAAATTTCAACCGGCTAACGGCTGCTCAGCAAACTGAACTTTGCGATCTGCTGCTTACAGAGGGCCTTTACGAATACCGTATCAGCTGCTTTCATTGGCTCAAAGCGCAGAAAAAACACTGGACGGCCGCACATCTGCCCGTGTTTGAGCGCTGGCTGAAAGAACACATTTCCGGCTGGCCGGATTGTGATGACTTCTGCGCGTCGGTTTTGGGCGAGTTTTTCCTCATTCATCCGACCCACACGGGTAACTGCCTGAGCTGGTCAGCTTCGCCCAACCCCATGGTGCGCCGCGCAGGGCTTGTGGCCCTCATCAAACCGGCAAAAAAAGCCGGCCGCCTGTACCCCGCGCTCATGCAGTGCGATGCCTCCCTGCATGATGAGGACGTGCTCGTTCAAAAGGC
>NZ_JAIUMX010000049.1:0-25646 GCF_022565315.1 Cyclonatronum sp.
AGTGCCAACCTGAGTCTGATCAGCCGGCGGATCCGCCTGTGCTTTCAGCATGTTTCCATTGCAACAGCTGCTATGGTTTTGTGCAGCGGAGCTGTGATCGTTTAGCTTAACCGGTTTGATCCTGCTGCCTGCGCAGACGGTTAAGGGCGTAGGCCCCGCCGGCCGCAAGCAGCAGACCGAGCCCGCTGCCGATGGGCGTTTGGGTGGGGGCACCGGGCAGCTGAGGCGGGCCCGGGTTGTTCATCGGCTGCGCGGGCGGGTTGTCGCGCCAGACCTGCTGATCGCGATGCTGAGCTTCGGCATCAGCCGGAAGGGAGATAAACAAAAAGGTGAGGATGGTAGTTGTGATGAAAGAAGTCAGAAGGGATTGCATAGTACAGTCAGTTTGAATTTTGGATGATGCGGGAGGGAGTTGCAGACCGGCAAAGGCGCCAATTTGACGCACATACCGGCCTGATTGTTGGTAAGGCCAAGAAGCCTTACTTCACCAGCGTCATTTTGCGGATGATGCTTTGGTTGCCGGCCTGCAGGCGGTACAGGTAAATGCCGCTTGACAGGCCCTGCCCGCTGAAGCTTACCGTGTGGCTGCCTGCGCTTTGGTGCCCGCTCACCAGGGTTGCCACCCGCTGACCCGTAAGGTTGAAGACCTCGAGCCGCACATCTGCCGCTTCCGGCAAAGCGTACTGAACCCTCGTGACCGGGTTGAACGGGTTGGGATAGTTTTGGTGAAGGCTTATGGATTGGGGGTGATGCGTTTCGGGCTGAAGTCCGGTGAAGCTGTAGTTCACGGTAAGGGTAAACCGGTTTTCAGGATGTTCTTCCTGAAGGGTAACCGCAGGATTGTTGCGGGTAAGGATTGCTTCCGGGGTTTCCTTGTCGGACAGTTGTAATCCGGCTGCTTCCATCGTGAAAACGTATGAAAAGCCTTCCTCTAAAAGCATCTGCTGACCCGTATGTTGATCGGTCAGTACTATCACGATGCCTTCTGTTTCGGGAAAGGCGGGCACCCCGAGGGTGAAAGTGCCACCCTTTGCAGCCTGAACATGCAGCGGCAGCTCTTTGGTGTAGGAATGGCTTAGCGGAAGGTACTGCGTGCGCCAGTGCGGTTACCGTCGGTTGTGAACAGGTGAAGGTAGTCCGGCGAAAGGCTGCTCATCCGGAATGCGTTGAATGATTCGGGATAGAAAGCTCTTTCATCATCAAAAAACAGCTGACTTTCAGCCTGCATCTCTGCCCCGGTTAGAGAGAGGCTGATAGCCGGGATGTTGCCTTCTGCAAACGTGAAATCTCCGCCGATGTAAAGGTTGTCTCCGCTTACCGCCAGATCCCTTACCGTGGAGTTCACACCTCCAAAATTTTCCCAGCTACCGGTTGTTAAATTGTACCGGGCCAGAAAAAAGGAGGTTATGCCGCCAATTTCTAAAAAATCACCTCCGGCATAGAGATGATTTCCGATGATGAGCAATGAATTGACCACACCATTGGCCCCGCCGAGAGCAGTCCACTCACCGTTTGTTGTATTATACCGTGCTATACGGTTAGCTGTAACACCACCGGCAGTGGTGAAAAAACCTCCTGCGTAAATATAGTTTTCGTGGGCAGTCACAACGGTTACAGTGCTGTTTGTGCCCGGGAAGACCGTGCTGTCTGACCAAAAGTCATTTTCCGGGTTAATGCCGCTTAGCAGGGTCACCTCTGCGTGCTCCGGGTAGTCGTCTGCCCGGGGTTCAGACATGTTAACCGGGCTGTTCTGCGCCGATAGGGTGGGGCCTGCAATAAAGAGTGCTGAAAGGATGAAAAGTATTTTCATTTGCGGGCTGTTAAGTTCTAAGATGTTTCGAATCCGAACCCGAACCCAACATAGGCATATGGTTGCCTGTTTTTCTTCCCCGATCAGTTCAGTTTTGTCCCCGATTGGTTCAAAAGGAGACTCAGTTTGCCCAAAAGAGCATTTTTTGTCCCGGCAGGGCTGCACGGTTTTACCAGGCCTGGCCTTGATGCCGCCTTACCCCAGCTCCCCCGGCTTCACCCCGAAGCGCTCTTCGAACAGTTTTACGAACCAGCTCGCTTTCTGAAAGCCGACGGCTTCCGCAGTTTCTTCTTTGCTGATGCCCGGGTTGTTCAGAATCAGCTGCCGTGCATACTGCAGCCTGATCTCCTTGATGAACTGCGCGGGTGTCATGCCCGATTCGGCTTTGATAGCCCGCACGAGCGTGCTCCGGCTCATGTTCAGGGCGTCGGCGATGAGGTCTGTTTTGAGGTTTTCATCGCTGATGTGCGCTCTGATGTAGGCTGCGGCCCGCTCTGCATGTCCGCGCACTTCTTCAGTGGCATCTGTATCTGCATCGAGCTTCATGGCTACCCTGATTTCTTTCCGGCTGCTGTAGGTTTTGAGGGCGTTGCCGGACCTCAGCAGCAGTTCCTCAGCATTGAACGGTTTGGTGATGTAGTCGATAACCCCGGCGCGCAGCAGGCTGAGTTTGTTTTCCAAAAATGGTTTCGCTGTGAGGATGATGACCGGAATCTCCCGAAGCCGGGGCTGTTTTTCGAGCGCCTGAACCAGACCGTAGCCGTCGAGTTCCGGCATCATGAGGTCAGAAATGATGAGGTCCGGCTCCCAGGTTTTGAGCAGCTCAAGCGCGGCAAGACCGTTTTCGCAAATCCGGACTTCCCCCAGCCGGCTGAGAATTCCGGCCACATAAGCCTGCATATCTTTGTTGTCTTCCACCAGCAGAATCTTTCCGCTAACCTGCTCCGGCTGGTTTTCAGCCAGGATGCTCAGCCCGGTGAGGTCCAGCTGACTCCGGCTCAGCGGTTCCTCCCACTGATCCGGTTCGGGCAGGGATTCACCGGTGTACTCCGGCAGTCTCAGCACAAAGCAGCTGCCTTTTTTGCGCCCGGTTTCCAGGTACAAATCGCCTTCCATGGCTTTTGCAAGCGAGCGGCTGAGCTCCAGGCCAATCCCCATGCCTTCCTGATAGGGCAGGTTTTCGTTGCGAATGCGGTGGAAGCGGTTGAAGACCGATTCGGCCTGATCATCCGGAATGCCCGGACCCGTGTCCGAAACCCGGATTACCAGCCGCCCTTCCTCCCGGCTGCCCGTAACCTGAATGATGCCTTCTTCCGGGGTGAATTTGATGGCGTTGAAAATCAGGTTGTTCAGGATGGTCTCCAGCTTGTCGGGGTCCGTCTGAATGCGCAAATCAGTTTCGCAGGGGTCAATTTTGTAGATCTGTTTCTTGGCGTCTGTGAGGGATCGGAAGCTCTCAGCTATACGCCGCATCAGCGGCCCGGCAAGCAGAACCTTAGGCCGAAGCTGCAAAATCTGATTGTCCAGCTTGGTGACATCAATCACCTGATCAATCATGTTCGACAGCCGCCTGATGTTGCGCCTCACCACCTGCATGTTGGTTTTGTCCTCCGGTTCTGTGATGGAATCCCGGTCGATTTTCTCAACCAAACCCTGACTGATGGTGATGGGCGTACGAAACTCATGGGCGATATTGGCAAACAGGCGGGAGCGGAGCTGTTTTTCTTCCCGGAGTTTTCCGGCCTGTTTTTCAATGAGGATGCGGTCTTCTTCGGCTTTTTGTTTTTTGGCCTCAATTTCTTTGGTGCGCTCCGAAATGGTGATTTCCAGCGCTTCTTTTTTCTTTTCGAGGGATGCCGTCCGCCAACGCACAAGGAACAACATAAAGCCTGCGAAAAAAATCACATACATCAGGTACGCCCAAACCGTAGCGTACCAGGGAGGAAGTATGGTGAAGGTAAACCGGGCTTCATCGCCCACGCGGGTATAAACATCGCGGGTGCGTACAATAAAGGTGTAGGTGCCGGCCGGCAGGTTGGTGTACTCCCGGCGGGTTTCATCATTCCAAACGGTCCACTCCCGGTCGAATCCCTCAAGTTTGGTCTGAAAACGGCGGTAGCGGACCGGCAGATGAGAAGTGCTTCCCCAGTTAAACCGAATGGGCTCCCGCGTATGGGAGATGCCTGCTTCGCGTGTGCGAACGATCGGCCCGGCCTGTCCGCTGAGCAGGGAGTCGGTACCGAGCGTAACTTCGCTGATGATGGCGCTGCCCGTTCGGGGGAAAAGATCGAGTTTGGTGAGATCAAAACGCGAAGCCGTGAAGTCCGAAATCGTGTAAACTTCGTTCTCGGATGGAATCACAAAATCCTGAATATGCAGGAAGGGCGCATGCCTGCGAAACGGCATGAAGGTCCATTCATGCGGCGGTTCGGTTGAGAGATCAAGGAACCCGAGCTGCGCGCCGTTCAGGTCGAGCCACAGCCGGTTGAAATGATCGGCCACCGTAGGCCAGGGCGTTTTGATGTGAAAATCGAAGGGTTTTTCGAAGGGTAGGTAGGGGAAGAAGGTCTCCGATGCTTCATCAAAAGCGTAATACTGCTCACTCGTGGTGAAAAAGACGGTGTCCTTCGCTTTGAAAGTGTAAAGGAAATTTCCGGGGGGGAAGCCGTGATCGGTGCCGAATCGCCGGAACTCATCGGTTGTGATGGTGTTCCCTTCGCGGGAATAGGTGATGCGGATGATGCCGCGGTTTCCGGTTCCGATCCATATCCGGCCCTGCGTATCCTCATGCACCGAGTAGCCGATGGCTTCAAAGTCGATTTCGTGGATTTTCCGCTGAATGAGACCGGTTTCATCCGTCAGGAAAAACTTGAGCCAGGTGGAGCCGATTACAAAAACCAGATCGTCGTACCGTTCTGAAAACGCAATCTCGTAGGTGCCGAACCTGTAGGGATGATGTAACACGCCGTTTTGGTACTGAAGCAGCCCTGCTTGTCCGGCGGCTATGAGTGAATTTCCATCCGTCTGCATATTCATAATGCGGTTGGGCAGATCGCTCAGTGCGGCCCAGCTTTGTTGGGCATCATCCCATTTGAAGAGGGTTGACCCGCCGGCAAAGAGTTCACCCTGAAAGTAGAGTAAAGCTTCTGAGCCGGGCGGAACCTGCTGCTCGCCGCTGAGAATCCGAAGCGGTGAGGCATACTCGATTACGGACACGCCGAGTCCGCCGCCGGCCCATACCTTGCCGCTGCTGTCCTCAAACAGAAATGCCTTTCGGTTGGTAGGCAGGCCGTGCGCCTCGGTCATGTGAACATCCGGCGATCCGTCGGGATGGAAAAACCGGACGCCGGTCTGCCCGTCAACCAGGGCAAAGGCACCGGAGCTCGTGCGGATGACCCGCGCCATAGGCTGACCCGGGGCCATCGGCTGAGCATTGTTCCCGAAGGTGAACTGCGCGCCGTCGTAGTGAATCATGTGCGTGGACTGTGTGATGAAGGTGATGCCTTCATCCGAATCAAAAACGCCAATGGCAAAGGGATTGCCGTCGGGGGTTTCCAGCGCAAAGGGTGCAATCCCGTTTTCATCCCCGCGGTACATGCCGTGTTCCTCCACATGAAACCAGTAGGCATCGCCTGTTACGTGCAGGCGGTTGACCAGTTTGTCGGACTGAAACAGGATTTCGATCTCGCTGCCATCCCAGCTGAGCAGCTGCCGTGAGCTTTTGATCAGGATTTTGTCGTTCCAGTGGCGCATCATCCAGTAGCGCTCTTTGATGATTTCATCCGGTTCGAGGTATTCCGATAAATGAACCGGCACAAATTCGTTGGATTCGTTTACCTCAAGATACCCGAAGGTGAAATCCGAGCTGAAGTACATCCTTTTTTCATCGGGATGCCACAGCAGACTGATGGCCCCGCGGTTGTTGCCAAGGTGGATGCGGTCCCAACCATTTCCGTTAAAAACCTGTATGCCGTGGATGTGGTTGCCGAAATAAATAATGCCGCGGTCGTCTTCAGCAATATTGTAGGCCTGACCCGTACCGGTGTAGGAATTACGGTGATCGTAACTGGTAACAACAGGATATCCGGCTGGAAGTGACTGGCGTGCATCTGCATCGGGTAGTTGTGATGAAAGCACAATCAGCAACGCCAGAAGAAAGCGGAGTTTAGTGATTTTCAATCGCTCAGGTTTATTTCTTTCAAGTCCTTAGAGTTGGATTATAATAATTCGCAATTGCGAAAAAAACAAAAACTAAAGTACAGTGCCTTACAATGCAGTGCAGGGATGGCTTCTTAGTGCTCCTGTTCAGGAGGAAGATAATCAGAACGATAAATTGAAAAAGGCATATTTAAAAGGGATGGAGGCTCTGAAGCAACAAAAAAAGCCGCCCTGCTTTTGGTTGAGAAAAACAGGGCGGCTTTGTTTTAGGGTGATGCGTTTAGCTCTGCGTTGGCGGCGGCGGTAAAGAAACCGGGTCGCCCAGCGGCCCGGGAGGCAGCGACATCAGTACTGCAGAGGTAACGTGATCAAACTCAGTCACGCTTATTGTCGGCTTTTTGTAGGGTTTCTTTTGATTTTCCATCTTCTGTTTTCCTTGTGCTAAAAATGCAGGTTGTTATTTAATGAGGGTCATTTTCCGGGTTTCGGTGAAGCTGCCGGCCTGAAGGCGGTAGATATACACGCCGCTTGAGAGGCGCTGTGCATCAAATGGCACGGTATGGTAACCGGCATTTTGGCTTGCATTTACGAGTACTGCTACCCGCTGACCGGTGATGTTGAACACCTCAAGGCGTACATCCGCGGCCTCGGGCAGGGCGTAGCGGATTTGGGTTACCGGGTTGAACGGGTTCGGATAGTTTTGCTCAAGGCTGAAGCTTAGCGGCAGGTCGGTCCCTGGCTCAGCGGAGGTCGGCAGGCCCCGGCTTACAATCAGCTCGAAGCGGTCGCTTGTCTCCAGATGCACGAGATCCGGATTTGATGCAATGCTGACGGGGTCAAGATTGCGCGCATCCGCTACCCGCTGCAGGTTCGTCGCGCTTGGTGAGCTTTGGAAAAGGTACGGGTTGTTTTCGGAGAGCTCGTGAAGCTCACCGGTGTAATGGTCAAGCACGCTCACGGAGTAGCCCGCGTCCCAGCCCTCGAAACCGTCGAGATTCAGGCTGAAGGTGCCGGCGCCTGCAGCTGCAAAAGAAAGGGGAAGGCTCAGCTGCTCACCGAAAGCAAGCTCAAGGTTCTTCAGAGCAAGCTGCCGCCCGTTTTCGCCGCTGATGCCGAAGCTGAGAGCGGGCAGAGACAGCGCCTGCGGCCGCTCTACAGCGGTTTGCCCGGTGCCAGCATTTTCAAAAAAGGTTAGGACGGCGAGTTCGGCAAGGCCGTTGCCGGTAACTGAAAGAGCGAGATAGGGCACCGCTGCTTCACCCATTGGTTCTTCGCCGCCGTTACCGGCCGCATAGGCCTCATCAAAGGTGATGGTGCCGTTGGTGCGGTTGGCGAACACCCG
Source organism: Cyclonatronum sp. (assembly GCF_022565315.1). NCBI lineage: Bacteria > Pseudomonadati > Balneolota > Balneolia > Balneolales > Cyclonatronaceae > Cyclonatronum > Cyclonatronum sp. The sequence continues at coordinate 7,311 of NZ_JAIUMX010000049.1, forward strand.
CGCCTGAAATCCTTCGAAGCTGCGAATGATGCCGTCGTGCGCGATATTGCCGGCGAGTCCGTCCATTTCAAAGCCGAATGCAGGCCTGAAAGCGCCGGAGCCGAGATTGGCTTCGTTATCAAAAACAAAAACAGTACCGAACACATCCTCAAGGCCGCCGTCAGCTACAAGTGCATTCCAGTCGATGTCAAAAGGGTAGGGGTTGGCTACCAGGTTCCATCCCGGCTGATTTTCACTGCCGGTGCCTTCGGTTCGGGTGAGCACTACCGGCACGGTTCCGGCAATGCGTTCACCGGCAGCGCTGAGGGTTTTGGGCCAGACAGCGGGACCGCCGATCACATCGGCATCAAACATAAACACGGCAAAGCTGCGACCGGCATTATCAAAATCCGGACTGCTGCCGTCTGATCCTACGATATTTCCGGCCTCAGACGGAGGCAGCCATGTTCCGGCTGTTTCATCATAGAAGAGCACGTTAGGGTCGGCGTCAGGGTTGGAAGAGGCCGAGCCGGTGTAGCCCTGTGTCCAGATGCTGCTGAGCAGCTCGCCGTAGGTTGTACCGCGAACGGGAGAGCCAACCAATCGCCAGCCCGCCGTGCCGTCGAAGGTTTGGTTCCAGACCGGGGTGGTGTCGATTACATCAAAGTTTACCTCTAAAAGTCCGGAAGGGGTAAGGGTAGAGTTGGTGGAAACAATTATCTGTGCGTTGTAGCTTCCCGCTTCAAGTTCAGATGTGAGGGCCATAACATTTACTTCGACGGTTTCACCCGGGGGAATGGTTCCGGTTTTGGGTTCCAAAACGAAAAGGCCGTCGCCGCTTTCACCGACCACATTGAGGATCAGATGTGAATCTGGGAAACCAACTGAAGCGTTGGTTACAGGCTCCGGAACGCCACAGTTAGCAGCGGCAAGATATGAGGGTGCTGTTGCGCCTTCAGAATTTACCCCTGGAAAGAAGTTTGAGGATTCTGATCTGTCAACGAACACTTCTGCCACCAGGGTAGCGCCTGCAGGAATTACTGCATCAACAGGTATCGTAATCACACTGTTATTGTTGTTGCTATCCACAGTAACAGTGCTGCTTCCCAGAAGCGTCATGTTAGAGAATACGAAGTCACCTTCAAGAAGGTAGATCCGTGCTTGTAATGGTAAAGCAGGGCCATCTACAAGTCTAATACCAAACTGAACCGCTGTAACGCTGAATCCGATATCAATTCCGAAATCAGCAAGGGTGTAAGTGCGGAGAAAGCTGGTACTACTAGTTCTGGTATTGCTTGAATGGCCACATCTTGGACCTCCTGCAGTAATGTTCTGTGATAATGAATGCGTGAGGACAAGCTCGTTGTCCAAAGCACTGCGGTACAAGGGAGATGCAGCATCACCTGATGTAGTAGGCGGGCTGATAAGCCCAGCCGGAGGAGCAGTCTGAAGCTCGTGCCCTGATGAAATATCCCTGCCCGACAGCGGTTGAGCCGTAACGGCTTCAGTGACCTTCCCGACCGGTAAAAGCAGCCTGCTTTGAGCCGTAAGTCCGCTGATGATACTGAAATCGAAGGGGAAGCCACCGGTGTTGCTCAGGGTAAAGCTGAAGCCGCCGTCCTCACCTTCGTCCACTTCAAAACTGATGCTTTCCGGATTGAGCACCAGTTCGCCGGGTTCTGCGCCGCTGCCGTTCACAGTTACAGTAAGCTCACCGAGACTGCTTACTATGGTAATGGTTCCGCCTGTTGGGCCGAGAAAAGCGGGCTGAAAGGTAACGCTTACGGTACGGTTTTCACCCAAGCCGAGGATCAGAGATGCATCTGACACCAGGAAGGCGTCGTTATCGGACGTGATGCTGCTCACAGTAAGCTGCCCGAAGCCCTGATAGATGAGGGTAAAGCTTTCAGAAGCGCTGTTGCCGATCGGGACCGAGCCAAAATCCAGTGATTCGGTTGACACAAGAAGCACCGGATCGGGTTCCGGCGGGAAGCTGTACATGAAATCACCGCGGCCTTCACCGCCGGCAAACTGTGCCATCGCTGCTGCCGAACCAAGCAGCAGTACGATTAGAGTGAGAATGAAATGTTTTGTATTCATAGGTATAATTTTCGGAAATAGTTAATCAACTCATTTTGAGCAGCATTTTGCGTTGTGGTCTGAAGCCGCAAAAAGCTGTTATTTCATTGAATGCCCTGAAGTCCGCTTCTCATGTTCATTAACAAAAGAAGCAAAAAGCAAAAAGCTAATTACCAGCGGCTAAAGGCAATGAGCGTACGCCACGGAAGCCAAAGTTTATGTTTCTGCTGCTTACTTCGTCAGAGGCAGCTCTTCGGTAAGAGACCCTTAATTCAGTTAGACTGTTCACCCAGGAACCCCCGCGTAAACCTGCCCCGCTGGTACCTGTTATACCTTGAGCCTGCATACCGGGCCATGCTGTAACTGCACCATTACCTTCTGGAGTCAGCTTTCCGTTGCCATGGTTGCCGGTAAAGGAACGCCCGGTATCATTTCCAGCTGAAACCGTTCGCTCCCACACGTCACCGCTTAGTTCCATTATCCCCCAGTACCCGGCGCCGGATTGCTCGCGGGTAGTGCTGCCGTTTGCAAATGAACCTACTCTGATTGGTCCTCGTATTGGATTCCCGTCTTGCCAATAGTTGGAATTGGCAGTAGATGGGGTGGGTAACTCGCTTGCCTGGCCAGGATTCATTAAACCTGTTGCCTGAAAAATAGAGGTGCTGCCCCAGGCATGTTCATTGGCGACAGGGGCTGCCGGGCCGCGGGCGGCTTTTTCATATTCAGTTTCGGTCATGGGTCTCAGACCGGCCCAGTCCGCAAAAGCAGCACCGTCCATCCAGTTCATAAAATTGTTGCTCAGAAACGGATTGCTTGTCTGATACCTCCCGTCGGACAGGCTGATTCCATTCCGGAAGGTGCCGTCCGTGTATGCGCGGGCCGCGGCCTGCGATGGGGTTAAGGTATTGAGGAAGTCCACGTACTGCTGCTGACTAACGGAATATTTCATACTGTAGAAGCCGTCGATACCGGTCGGGAAATCCGGGTTTAGGCTTCCGGGGCTGCCAATGGTGCTGTTTTCCGTTGTAGAACTGCCCCATAGGCAGCCGGGTATATTTTCGATGCAGCCGTCCCAGTTTTCGGTTACCAAAAAGGGCGTGCTGCCTGTCTCGCCACCCGCAAGGAAGGTGCCGTTTTCTTCAGCACCGCTACCCAGCCAAAAGGGACCCGGAGCCACGTACACCATTTCAATGGCAAAGATCCGGATGGTGATATAAGCGTCGTCGGCAACGCCATCGATGGCGTAATTCCAGCGCAGCTTGTTGCCCGTAGTTGAAAAGGTGCCGCTGCCTTCCTCACTCCGGTATATGAATGCCCCAACTCCGGGGTTGTCTGAGATGTGAAAAGCTTCCCGCTCGTTGGGTACCCCAATATCGAGCGTTGCGGGTGTGCCGGCGCCGGTGCTGTGACCGCTGTAGTGGAGTTTGGCGTGCCGCCACTGCCCAAAGTCAGCGCTGTATTTTATGAAAACCCAGGCAGCATCCCAGTTACCGGCTGAATGGCCATCATCGGGGAAAAGGTTGTCTGTGCGCCATGAGTTCTCCCAGCTTAGGTCGAACTCAATTATCCGGTAGCCCTCGGCAGTATTTTGTTCTCCCAGGGTGCCGTTTGAAACCCGGATGTCGTTTGCCTTTGCAGCATGGCATACAAAAAGCAAAATGAAAAGTGAAAACAGCTTTTTCATTAGGTAGTAAGTTAGTTCTGGTTTCTGTACCGTGTTTCTGTTCAAACACTGAACCAACTTATTAAATGGACTTCCTTTTAAGTGTCCCCATTTGAGTCATTTATGTCCCCGATTGAGTCAAAATGAGGCTTCAAATCAGCATATTGGCAGAGCTGAAGCGATTTTTTCTTTCCGGATCTGAATGCCTGCTGAATCCTGCCTGACAAATATGAAAGGTCTGAACTTTGGTAATCTGCTATGAAGTTGATTTAGCCCGATATTTAACATTCCCAAATTATTTCAGGAAAACCGACATGTCAGGCACAAAACCCGTTAAAAATCTCTACTTCATCGCCATCCTGAGCAACCCCGAAATTGCGGAGTCGGTCACCGCGTTTAAGCACGAAATGAGGGACCGCTTCGGTGCGAAGCACGCCCTGAAAGTGCCGCCGCATTTCACCCTGCAAATGCCGTTTCGTGCGCTCCCGGATCAGGAGTCGGAAATAGTTGCCCGCCTTTCAGCTTTTGCGGCATCGCGAAAACCGTTCTTGCTGCACCTGAACGGCTTTGGTGCGTTTCCGCCCCGCGTCATCTTTGTGAAACCGGAAAACCCCGAACCGGTTCGGGCGCTTCATGAGGCGCTGAAGCCCGTCCTTCGAAAACTCCCGGGCGTGAATCCGGAAAAAATTCCTCATCAGATAAACCCGCACTGCACGATCGCAACCCGCGACCTCACGGAGGAAATGTTCCCCGAAGCCTGGGAGAGTTTCAGAACCCGCAGCTTTGCCGCGTCTTTTTGTGCCGAATCTCTTCATTTGCTAAAGCACAACGGGAAATTTTGGGAGACGTATATGGAATTTCCGTTTTCAGCAGGCTCTGACGAAAATTTTTGGGCATAAAAAAAGGGAACCACAGCTTATGCCGTGATTCCCTTTTTGGTTATAAAACCTGATTTGAAGCCGTTGGGCTTACTTAACCAGCATCATTTTGTTGGTCTGTGTGAAGGCACCTGCTGTCATGCGGTAGAGGTAAATACCACTTGAAAGGCTGGCAGCATCGAAAGTAACGATGTGTGAACCGGCAGAGAAGCTTCCGTTAGCAAGGGTAGCTACGCGCTGACCCTGCATGTTGAATACTTCAAGGCTAACATCAGAAGCCTGTGGCAGGGTGAAGCTGATGTTGGTAGTCGGGTTGAACGGGTTCGGGTAGTTCTGAGAAAGCTCGAAACCACTCACGATTTCGTCGCGGCCAATGTTGGTTGGCGGTACGAGGGTGAAGGTAACACTCCAGGTTTCGTCAGCGAAGCGGCTGTTGTCACCGGCAGAAGCTACTACGCTCCAGTCGATGGTAACTGTTTGGCCGGCTTCAACGCCGAGGCTTACAAGAATGTCGTAGATAGCACCGTCGGTAAGTACGAGTTCGGTTTCAGCACCGGTTGGCACGTCAAGGAGGGGATCTTCAAGATCGCCGCCTGCGAGGTGAGCAACCCAGGCATAGTCGGTAGCATTTTCAGAAGCTTCCCACTGAATAGCAATAGAAGTTTCGCCTTCGAAAGTCAGGTCAACTTCAACGCCGTTTGGCGGAGAAAGCAGGCTGAATGCGCCAAGCTCCGGACCTGCGTCGTCAGCAGCAGTTCCGTAAACACGGAAAGCGAGATCCTGTACAGGGAAGGTTGGGAAAGAAACAGACTGACGGGTCCATTGTGTATTTGCGCCGTCAGCGTATCCTCCGCCCGGATTTCTCCAGTGAAACTCAGCGCCATTGGTAGAGCCGTTACCGAACCAAAACCAGCGGCCGTCAGCAAAGTAATCCATGTGGGGAGCAACTGATACCCACCAGATTCCTGCTGTCAACTCTACAGCTTCCGGAAGTTCAACAAGAATAGTTCCGTCAGCAGAAGAAGTAACTTCAGCTTCAAAAAACTCAAACTCAGGGGAGTCAGCAGGGCGGTCGAATTCGTCAACATAAAAGTTAACGTTAGCGAAAAAGGGCTCACCAATTAGATCAGCATAGAAACCTAACGCTTCTACAGCTGTGATGGTCCAAACCTGACCTTCGGGAACTACGAAATCGTCAGCGGCTTCAACGGCCCATATTTCTGGTTCATCAAGGTCGTAAATACCAAGTGCACCATTAGTTACGGTATTGTCAGTTTGATCCCAAAGTACTTCATTTTGAAGTACAGGGGCTGTATTTACGGAGCGCTCTGCAGTAGCTTGTGGAGCTTTTTGGGCAAATGCATCAGCTGAGAACACACTCAGAGCAAATGCAGCAGCAATCGCAATTGTACTGTATTTAAACATCATAGATATTATTTGTGTTTTGATTGACTAAAGTAATTCACAATGTATTTAATTGATACGCTTAATACAAACACAAATCCGGGATAATGGTTCCGGCAAAATTCTGATGGCCGGAACATCCTTTAGTTTTGCTAAATCAGGTAAATATGTTCTGCCAGTTGAGCGCTGAATTTTGATTCCCGTGCCTTAAGGCTCCCTTTCCACAGCTGACGCAGCATCTGAGGGCGGCGTCTTTTCTTCAGCAGGTTCAAAATCGTCGCCATCCAGAAGTCGTGATGTTATCAGGAAGTCGGCTGTCGAGCGGTTGCAGGCAATCGGGATATTATAATAGACCGAAAGGCGCAGCAAAGCTTTTACATCAACATCATGCGGTTGCGCTGAAAGCGGATCCCAGAAAAAAATGAGAAAATCAATTTCACCTTCGCTGATTTTGGCACCAACCTGCTGATCGCCGCCCAGCGGTCCGCTTTTGAAGCAGTGCACTGGCAGACCAACTTCTTTTGATATTCTCGATCCGGTTGTTCCTGTGCCGAAAAGCGCGTGATGTTTAAGCACAGCTTTGTTATGGTTTGCCCATTCTACCATTTCGTTTTTCCGCGAATCATGGGCGATTAGCGCAATTTTTTTTGGGGCTGCTATTTTCATAAGTATCGGGTTTTGATGAGCCGGAGTGATGAATACCTAACTTAATGAATTACACATAGCTATTAAAGTGATCTGAAGGTTTAATCCGTGATGTAAGGTTTTCCGGCCTGCTCACTCTTTATGGCGTTATTCTTAAATGAACGGGCTTTCATGCGGCCTGTAATTTTTTATCTCCTGAAATCATTCTTCTTATGTTACCTAAAAACGGATGGCTGATTTTGCTGATGATAGCTGCCGCTGCTATATCTGTGCTGCCGGAACAGACTGCTGCGCAGGTCATTTTGAATGAAACTTTTGAGGACGGCAATTTTACTGAAAACCCCGAATGGACTGGCGATGCCGAAAACTGGCTGATCATTGAAGAAAATGGCAACAACCTTCTCCGGCTGAATGCCTCAGCAGCGGGCGTATCTTATCTGAGCACGGCTTCGGTTGCCGGTTACGGGCTGTGGGAGTTCTCGGTACGGCTCGACGGTTTTGCGACCTCCAACACCAACCGGGCGCATGTTTTTCTCATAAGCGACCGGCCCGATTCGCGCGAGGGCGTTAACGGCTATGCCGTGAGAATCGGCGAATCCGGCAGCAATAAATTTTTCCGGATCGTGCGCTTTGATGACGGCAACGCAGCCCGCATCATCGTAACCGGCGAAACCCTGATTGAACCGGATGTGATGTACCGCGTGCGCGTAACCCGAAATCCGGAGGGCGAATGGGCACTTTTTGTGGCCTCAGCGCCCGAAACGGAGCCGCAGCCCGAAGGCACTCCCGCCACAGATACCATCTGGGAAACTTCATCCTGGTTTGGCGTACGCGCAACCTACACGGCCACCCGCACGGACCGTTTTTTCTTTGATGATTTTTTCATCGAAAAGATGCCGGTTTTTGTGGCAGGTTTTCAGGTGCTTTCTCCCTCTGCACTGCAGCTGCGTTTTTCAGAGGAAGTGCTCCCGGCCACCGTCAACGCCGGTACCATTACCATCACCCGTGCCGACGGCAGCCCGGTTCCGGATCCGGGCCTTTCCCTGAGCGCGGGGCGCATCCTCGACCTGCTTTTTGATGAACCCCTGCCCGGCGGCGCCTACCTGCTGCAGCTTTCCGGTGTTACCGATACTGCCGGCGGCGTACTGGACGACACCGAAATTCCCTTTTTTATAGAGGATGTCGCCCTGCCCGGCGATATCGTAATCAATGAGTTTTTCTATGATTCCGCCGCCGGATGGCCACAGTATGTTGAGCTTTTTAATCAATCGGGTAAAACCCTGAACCTGAACAGCTGGCGCATTCAGGATAACACATCGACGGTACGCCGCCTCACAACGGCCGATTTTTTCCTTGCCCCCGGCGAAATGGTCGTGCTAACTGGTGATGCCGCCGGCCTTGAGGACCGCTTTGGTCCGCGGAATTATCTGGAGTTGGGTAACTTTCCGAGCCTGAACCGTGCTTCTGCCGATCAGATTAAGATTTTTGACCCCGAGGAGGTGCGCATCGACTCCCTGCGCTACGAGCCGGCCGTTTGGGGCGGTGCCGGAGTCGCGCTTGAGCGCCGCTCGGGTACGGCCATTTCCCACAGCCCCGAAAACTGGGCCGAAAGCACCGATCCGCTTGGCGGCACCCCCGGCCTGCCCAACACCGCCGAACCCGATCCCGAACCACTTCAGTTTCTGGAAGTTACCTTCACGGACAGCGAGACCCTGCTGCTGCGCTTCGACCGGGAACCGGACCGCATTACCGCTGAAAACCCGGGGAATTATCAGCTTAGCGGTATCATCAGTGTAACGGCAGCTGAGAAAACCGCCCCCCGGGAAGTGCAGCTCAGCCTGAGCCTGCCGATGCTGCCCGCTGCGGACTACACCCTCACCGTTTCCGGGGTCGAGACCATTTTCGGCGTTCCCATGCCGCCGCAAAGCCGGAACTTCACCTATTATACTGTAGTGCCGGTTTCGCCGGGTGAGGTAATCATCAACGAGTTTATGTATCGCGCCGCCCCGGGATGGTCCCGCTTTATCGAGCTCTACAACCGCTCGGAGAAAGCCTTCGACCTCGCCGGCTGGACCTATAATAATGATACGGGCAACCAGCGGGTGATTACCGAAGACCGCCGCCTGCTGCTGCCCGGTTCCTATGTCGTACTTGCCCCCGATGCCGTCCTGCTGCAGCAGTTCCCCAACCTGCCCCTTATCAACATGGGCAGCCGGTTCTCGGCCCTGAAGCTGGGCGGCGATGATATCGTGATTCGCGATGCCGAAGGCGTGCTGGTCGATTCCCTGCGCTACCGGCCAAATTGGGGCGGTTTTGAAGTTTCGCTGGAACGCCGGTCTGCAACCGCGCCCGGCTGGTTCGCCGAAAACTGGGGCGACTCGCCCGGTCCGCTACCGGGCACGCCGGGTGCGCCCAACCTCATCCCGCCCGACGAAACCCCGCCCGAACTCCTCGCTGCCTTCATGCCCGAGGAAAACCGCATCACCCTGCAATTTTCAAAACCGATGGATGCGGCAGAAGCCGAAAACCCGGACAATTTCCAGCTCGAGCCCGATAAGGGCATCGAAAGCATCACCGCAGAGGGCGCCGAAATCCGCCTGCTGCTGGCGTCCGGACTGGTTTCGGGGGAGGAAGTCCTCCTCGGCCTGCAAAACCTCACCGATATTTTCGGCAACCCGCTCGGGGATTTACAGCTGCCGGTCGTGTACTACGATTTCGAACCCGCCGAAGCTTTGGATGTGGTCGTGAGTGAGTTTTTTTATGATGATGCGCTTCCGGGCGGGCCCCCGCAGTATGTTGAGCTTTTCAACCGGAGCGGGAAAATCATCAACCTGAACGGCTGGCGGATTCAGGACAACACCACAACGGTCCGGCGCATCACCCTCACCGACCGCGCGCTGTTGCCCGGCGAGTACGTGGTGCTGACCCGCGAGATTTCCCGATTTGAAAGCTGGTTCGGCCCGCGTAACACCATCGCAGTCAGCAATTTCCCGTCCATGAACCGGGCTTCGGCTGACCGCATCCGGATTTTTTCGGGGGATGAAGTTCAGGTCGATTCCCTGCAGTATAGCCCGGCCGAATGGGGCGGGGCCGGGCGGGCTTTGGAGCGGCGCTCGGCTGATGCCATTTCCCACAGCCCGGAAAACTGGGCAACAAGCACGGATCCGCTGCTCGGCACGCCGGGGCTGCCCAACACCGCAGGGCCGGATGATGCCCCGCCCGTTTTTACGGCCCTTACGTACAGCGGCAGCCGTACCCTCATCGCACGATTCAGCCGGCATATCGACGCTGCATCAGCCGTACAGCCGGAAAACTTTGATTTTTCCGGGGATGCGGAAATCAGCCTGATTCAGAAAACCGCGCCACGGGAAATGCAGCTTTCGCTCTCCGATGATCTCATCAACAATACAAGCTACAGCCTGAGCGTGCGGGATGTCCGGTCCATTTTCGGCGTGCCGATGCCGGAGCAGAGCCGCAGCTTCACCTATTTTGAGGTCGGGCTGCCCGATTCCGGATCGGTTTTCATCACGGAGTTCATGTACGACCGGCCTGACGGCTACTCCCGTTTCGTCGAACTCCACAATACCGGAGCCGAAGCCTTCGACCTCGCAGGCTGGACCCTCAGCAACGACACCGGCACGCGCCGGCCGATTTCGGAGGAAAGCTACCTGCTCGCACCCGGCGCCTATGCCGTGCTGGCCCCGGATGAAAGCCTCCGGAATATTTTCCCGGATGTGCCCCTGATTGACATGGGCAGCCGTTTCCCTGCCCTCAAAACCGGCGGCGATGCCATCGTGCTGAGAACGCCGAACGGTCAGCTGGCCGATTCCCTGAGCTACCGTCCGGCCTGGGGCGGCCGCGAAGTTGCCCTCGAGCGGCGCTCGACAGCCGCCGCTGCCTGGTATCCTGAAAACTGGGGCAACTCGCCGGCACCGCTTCTCGCAACGCCCGGGCTGCCAAACCAAATCCCGCCCGATACGAGTCCGCCCGAACTCCTGAGCGCGACGGCGCCGCAGCCCGACCGGATCGAGCTTCGTTTCAGCAAGAGTATGGATCCGGGGCAGGCGGGCATCATCCAAAACTATCAGCTGCTACCCGATCCCGGGCTCAGCAGCGTAGGGGTGAGCGGGGATGTGATTCAGCTGCGCACGGCCGCAGCGTTGGAAGCCGGCAGGGAATACCGCATCACCCTGCAAAACCTCACCGATATTTTCGGGAATCCGCTGGGTGAAGCGCAGGCTGCGGTCGTTTATCTTGATTTTGTGCCTGCAGGGCAGGGCGATGTGGTCATCAACGAAATCCTGTACCGGCCGGTCAGCGGGCAGACGCCCCGCTTTGTGGAGGTGTACAACCGCTCCGGCGAAAATCTGGACCTTCAGGGCTGGCAGCTGGGCCGCTCAACAAGCCTGATTCAGCTCACGCACCCTTCAGGTCAAATTCCGCTCCGGCCGGGCGGGTATCTGGTCGTTACCGAAGAGCCGGAGCTGCTCGGTCTGGCGTCCGGCGATGCAGGCGTTCTGCGGGTGCCGGCGATTCCGGCCTTCAGTCAGAACGGGGATGCCGTATTCATCCGCAATGCGGCAGGCCTCACCGTTGACAGCCTGCGGTACGAGCCTTCGTGGGGCGGAAATACCGAAGTCGGTCGCGCTATTGAGCGCCGGGACCCTGAGTCCGCATCCAACGATCCCTCCAACTGGGCGGCGCACCCAACAGGCCACAGCGCCGGAGCTGAAAACCTGGCCTATGAGCCCAATCAGAGCCCGCCGCAAATCCGTTTTGCGACCCGCACCCCCGAAGGCCACATCGAACTCCGGTTCAGCGAATTTGTCATCCCCGATGAGCAAACCGCCTTTGCGCTCGACGGCCTCGCCTTATCGGTTTTTGACTTCGATGAGCGGCGCGGCAACCGCATCCTGCTCTCAGCTGCAAACGGCGGACCGGTTACGGCTTTCGCCGGCACCGAACAGACGGTGCAGGTAAGCCGGCTGAGGGATGTGCCGGGCAACCGGGCGGGGGAGCTCAGCATCCCGCTGGCGCAGCAACTGCAGCCGGGCGATGTGGTGATCAACGAAATCATGTTTCAGCCGCTGAGCGGCAGCCGGAATCCGTTTCCTGACCAGAGTGAGTACGTAGAGTTTTATAACCGCAGGCCGTATGCTGTTAATTTTGAAGGCTTCCACATTCATGATGAGCCGGACTTTGATGGTCAGGTTCGCCGCATTTTTCCTGTCAGCACCGAAAGCGCCTGGGTGCCCGCCAACGGTTACGCGGTGCTGTTTGCCGATCCGCAGCGAAATTTCGGTGAAACGAGAATTGCACGTTTCTTTGAGCTTGATGAAAGTCCGATGTTCTTCCGTGCCGACCGCAGTACGCTCAGCCTAAGCACCAGCGCCGATGCCGTGTTTCTGGCCGGGGCCGACAGCACCCTTATCGACTCCGTATTTTATGCCGCAAGCTGGCATAATCCGAACCTTTCGGATACCCGCGGGATCGCCCTGGAGCGCATCAATCCGGAGGCATCCGGAAATGATGCTTCAAACTGGGGCTCGAGTGTCGTGCCCGCCGGCGGTACACCCGGCAGTCCGAACTCTCTGATGCAGCAGCCCGCGGACTTTCCGGCACGCGAAGGTCTGGTGCTTGAACCCAATCCCTTCTCCCCGGATGGCGACGGCTTCGACGACAACCTCTTCCTCAGCTATCTGCTCGATGAGCCGGACTACCTGCTGCGGGTACGCATCTTCGACCGGCACGGCAGGCTGGTGAGAACCCTCGCCGACGGCCGGCCGGCGGGCCTGAGCGGAACCCTCATCTGGGACGGCCGCCGCGACAACGGCATGGAAAATCGGGTCGGAATCTACATTGTGGTATTTGAAGCCTACAACAGCGCTGCCGGCAAAACCAAAACCTTCCGCGAAACGGTTGTGCTCGCCCGCCGGCTTTGAGCCGGGCTAACCGCTTCCGGACTCTTCCCCCGAAATTGTAACTGAGCCCCATCCTCCTTACTTTCATTCACCGCAGCTGAGCTCAAAAACTGATTTTTGTACACATCAAAGCTGAATCGGCCCGGCAGCACTAAATCAAGACCTTTTCTGAACACAAGCACATCTGTATGGTTAAATGGCTAAAAGTAGGCGGGGCAGTTGTTGTAACCCTTGCACTTGTATTAATTCTGAACAGCCGTGCCGGTATGATTCCGGCCCTCGGCCCCTTCGTAAACCCGATCAGCGGTTTTTGGCAAAGTGCGGAGCCGCAGCACGAACCCGGCGCCGTTTGGCTGCGCGCCGAAGGCCTTCGGGACTCCGTGCTTGTGGTGTTCGACGACCGGCGGGTGCCGCACATTTTCGCCCGAAACGATCATGATGTGTATTTTGCGCAGGGTTTCGTTACCGCGCAGGACCGCCTCTGGCAGATGGATCTTCAGGTGAGGGGTGCAGCGGGCAGGCTTTCTGAGGTGCTCGGCGAGCAGACCGTAGCCCTCGACCGCGCGGAACGCCGGCGCGGCATGCTTTGGGGGGCTCAAAACAAAATTGAGGCCTATCAGCAGCAGCCCGAGCTCATGGAAATCATCGACGCTTATACTGCTGGTGTCAACGCTTTTATCAGTCAGCTGCCGCGGCGGGAAATCCCGCTGGAGTTCAAGTTGCTGGGCTACAAACCGGAACCGTTCGAGCCTATAAATGTGGCCCTGATGCACATGAACATGGCCTCGACACTGGCCGGGGGCACCTCGGCTGTGCGCATGAGCCACATGCGGGCTGCCCTGGGCGACGCCTTCCTCGACCGCTTTTTACCCGCTCATCCGGTTGAAATGGATCCCATCATCCCGCCGGGCACGCAATGGCCTGCGCCAAGCCTGACACCGGGACCCGCACCGGACCCCTTCAGCCCGACCCTGCTTTCTGATGCCGCCGGCGACCTGCACCGTCTGCCGGATCCGTCGCTCGGCAGCAATTCCTGGGCCGTACACGGCAGCCGCACGGAGACCGGCCGGCCCCTGCTCGCCAACGACATGCACCTGGAAATGACCATGCCCGCCATCTGGTATGAAGTTCAGCTGAACGCCCCCGGCCTGAACGTGTACGGGGTTTCAATCCCGGGCATTCCGTCTGTTATTGTCGGGTTTAATGAGGATGTGGCATGGGGCGTTACCAATTCCGGAGCCAATGTGCTGGATGTGTATGAAGTTACCTTCCGAGACCGCAGCCTCACCGAATACCTGCACGAAGGCGAGTGGAAACCTACCCGCATGGTTATTGAGGAAATTGGCGTTCGCGGGTCAGCGGCCGTGCAGGATACCGTGTGGTACACGCATCACGGGCCGGTTGTGGTGCTCGACCGCGACCGGCTTCGGGGTCAGGCCTCGCAGTGGATGGCGCACCGCGGCACGACCGATCTGCGCACTTTCTTCACCCTCAACCGCGCCCGCGGCTACGAGGACTTTACCGCAGCGCTCCCGTATTTCGAAACGCCGGCACAGAACTTCACCTACGCTGACCGGCACGGCAATATCTCCCTCTGGCACAATGGTTTGTTCCCGCTGAGATGGGAGGGGATGGGCGATTTTATAAGCGACGGCAGCAGTGCAGCCTACGACTGGCAGGCTTTCGTGCCCCGTAACGAAGTGCCGCGTATCACCAATCCGGACCTCGGCTTTGTGAGCTCTGCGAACCAAAATCCCGCAGCGCCCGACTACCCGTACTATTTGGGAAGATTTTTCTCCTCTTTCGAGCGGGGTGCCCGCATCAATGAGCGCCTTGCCGAAATGAACAATGCCGACTGGCGCGATATGCAGGCGCTGCAAAACGACGACCTCAGCCTCAGGGCGCGTGAAGGCCTGCCCGTTATGCTCGACCTGCTCAGAAGCAGCGATGGCTTTCAAAACCTCTCCGCTCCTGACCTCGATCTTGTTGAAAAGCTCGAAGCATGGGATTACGAGATGAAAGCCGACGAGCACGCACCCGTCATCTTTAATGAGTGGCTGCGGCAAATCAGGTCGAACCTTTGGGACATTCCGCTGTCCGGCCTGCTCCCGCAGCACCGCAGGGTGCCGGAGTATATCCGCACCATTCAGGTACTCGCCGATCCTGCTGAGTACACCTACATTATCGATAATTTTGCCCCGGTACCGGCTGCTGCCCCGGCTGATCTGTCTGCGCTTGTGATGAAATCATGGGATGATGCCATTGCCGAACTCACCCGCCGCATGGGTGAAGAGCGCCGCTTGTGGCGCTGGTGGCGGTATCAGCAGGTGCGCATCATGCACCTCACACGGATTGAGCCGCTCAGCCGCATGAGCATCCGCACGGACGGCGCAACCGAGGCCGTAAACTCGATGCGCGGCACCAACGGCCCGAGCTGGCGCATGGTCGTGAGCCTCGAAGATGAGATCCGGGCCTGGGGCGTGTACCCCGGCGGACAATCCGGCAGCCCCGGCAGCCGGCATTATGACAACTTCATCGAGCCCTGGGCACGCGGCGAGCTCTTCCCGCTTCATTTCTTCAGAACACCCGAAGAGGCAATGAGCTGGCTGCAAACGGCCCGCGACAACCCGACTTTCCCGGAGTAAGCGCAGGGCCTCAGCCCGCAGCTGTCTCCAAAAACAGAACCCATTTTTTCAGACTTAAAATCGCAGGAATCTATGAAAGCATCTGTCGTAATCATTGTACTTGGCACCTGGGGGCTGATGCTCTTTTTCCCCTGGTGGACCCTGGTTATCCCCTGTTTTATTGCCGGACTCATTGGCCCTGACCGCGGGCTCAAGGCTTTGTCGGCCGGGATGACCGGCGTTGGCGGGCTCTGGCTGGTACTCGCGCTTTTTGCCGACTGGCAGAACGGCTTCGTGCTGTCGGCGCAGGTAGCCGCCGTAATGTCGGTGCCGGTATGGGTGATGTACGTCATCACCTGGGCGGTCGGCGCGCTTACCGGAGGTTTTGCCTGCCTCAGCGGGTATCTGATACTCGGGCGCGGCCGGTAGAAGGTTCTGTTGCCCCCACCGTTTTTTGCGGTTTACCTAAATTCCCGGAAAACGGGCGAAGGTTTACTATCGAACAGTAAAAAATCCTATATTGGCGCATAAGTTATTGCTTTACATAGGCTTTCTAAATATCCTAAATCAAACAGAACCATGATGATTTTTATCATTGCGGCAATCGCTATTCCGATTTTGCTGATCATCTGGCAGATCAGCATTTACAACGGACTCGTGACCATGCGCAACCGCTACAAAAATGCGTTTTCACAGATTGATGTGCAGCTCAAACGGCGCTATGATCTCATTCCCAATCTCGTTGAGACTGCAAAGGGTTACATGAAGCACGAGCGGGAAACGCTCGAAGCCGTAATCAAAGCAAGGAATCAGGCAGTTCAGGTTGAGAAGCAGGTTGCGGCCGATCCTTCCAATGCTGATGCACTCGGCAAACTTCAGAAAAGCGAGCAGCAGCTCTCCGGGGTAATGAGCCGGTTTTTTGCGCTGTCAGAATCCTACCCTGACCTCAAGGCCAACCAAAATATGATGCAAATCACCGAAGAGCTCACTTCAACGGAAAACAAGATTTCCTTTGCGCGGCAGGCTTTTAATGATTCGGTGATGAGCTACAACACACAGCGGGAAAAATTCCCCAACATCATTTTTGCCAATCTGTACGGTTTTAATGAAGCCCCGCTCTTCGAGCTCGATAATCCTGCGGAAGAGCGTCAGAATGTTCGGGTATCCTTCACCTGAGCCGGGCCTGATTTATCCGCGCTGTGCAAAATCGCACGGCCATTAACCATTCACTGCCCGCCCGGCTTTCGGTGCGGGCTTTTTTTCTGAAAACGGGTTTCCCTCATGGATTTTTTTAAAGCGCAGGATGATGCGCGCCGCAACACCAAAAAACTGGTCTTTTTCTACGCCCTTGCCGTAATCGGGCTGATTTTATCGGTCTATCTTGTGCTTCTTGTGCTTCTTGTGCTGTTCGCCGGTGCCGGTGCCGGAATGGGCAGTTTATGGGTGCCGGAGCTGCTGATTGGCGTTTCAACCGTAATTTTGCTGGTTATAGCAGCGGGATCGGGCTGGCGGATTTCTCAGCTTAGCAAGGGAGGCAGCGCAGTTGCGGAGATGATGGGCGCCCGGCTTGTGAAAAGCAACACGACCGACACGCACGAGCGCAAGCTGATGAATATTGTAGAAGAAATGTCGATTGCATCGGGCGTGCCGGTGCCGGCGGTGTATGTGATGGATAACGAGCCCGGCATCAATGCCTTTGCCGCGGGCTACAGTACCCGCGATGCCGTTGTTGGGGTAACGCGCGGCTGTATGGAGCTGCTCAGCCGCGACGAGCTGCAGGGCGTAATCGCACACGAGTTCAGCCATATTTTTAACGGTGATATGCGCCTGAATATCCGGCTGATTGGTATCCTGAACGGGATTCTGGTGATTCACCTGATGGGGATGATTCTGATGCGCTCACAGATGTATGTGCGCCTCGGCGGGGGCCGGAACCGCAATAACGCGACCATCGCCATTATTGCCCTTGGGCTTGCCCTCACGGTAATCGGCTATCTCGGCGTTCTGTTCGGCCGCATGATTCAGTCGGCTGTTTCCCGGCAGCGGGAGTTCCTGGCCGACGCTGCTGCGGCGCAGTTCACCCGTAATCCCGAAGGCATTGCATCGGCCCTGGCAAAGATTCAGCGGCACGCCGAAGGCTCAGATGTGAAGGATGCGCACGCCGCCGAAATGAGTCATCTGTTTTTTTCAACCGGCCAAAAAAGCTGGATGAATGCCATGTTTGCCACGCATCCGCCCATCCCCAAGAGGCTCGAGGCCCTGAATGCGCTGCATCTGCTTGAGCCGGGCGCTGCACGGTCCTCAAGGAAACCGCAGCCTTCCGCTGACAAAACTGCAAAGCAGGCTTCGGGGCAGTCGCGCGGTCCGCTGGGCGGGCACGATGCGCTCAGGCTGCCCGGCATCACGCCCGAGGTGCTCATTGCGGCTGCCGGTACCATCGAAGGCGATCAGCTGGAGCAGGCCCGCCTCCTCCGTGAAACCCTGCCCGAAGCCGGTCTGCATGCCGCGCAGCACACCGGCGATGCCCCGCAGCTCCTATACGCCCTGCTGCTCGATACCGAAACAAGCGTGAGGGGCAAACAGCTCGAGCTGCTTTCAACCGGGAAAGACGATGATGTGGCCGAGGCCGTGCTCAATCTTTCGGAGGCGATGGGAGAACTCAGCGGTACCCGCAAACTCGCCCTTGCTGAGCTTGCGCTGCCGGCGCTTCGGGAGCTTGACAAAAAGCAGTATGAGCAATTCCGCACGCGGGTGATGGACCTCATCAAGGCGGACGGGCGTCAGCTCATTTTCGAGTTTTCGCTGCGTCAGATGCTGGTTCACAATCTTGATGCGCACTTTGGCATTCGTCCGGAAGCGGAAATCCGCCATACCCGGCTAAGCAGCCTTATTCCGGGGCTATCGGTTGTTTTGTCCGCGCTCAGCCATGCATCCGGCGGCAGTGCGGAGCAATCCTTCGAAGCGGCCCTGAGCGAGCTGCGCAAGCTTCAGGAACAAGGGGATGCCGTAGCCGGTGCCGAAGAGCTGCCGCTGCGGCTTGTATCAGCTGAGGCCTGCACCGCGGCATCGCTGGAGTCGGCCCTAACGGAGCTTGCGGCTTCATCCGCTGATGTGCGCCGCGTAATCCTCGATCTCGCAGCCCA